>NZ_JBFUKA010000028.1:0-43729 GCF_056401085.1 Nocardioides sp. P4_G4 | reverse complement strand
GCTCACCGCGCCCGCGGTGGCGGCGACGACGAGCCCGGCCCGCGCAGCCTTGCGACCGGTGCGGTAGTCGCGGACCCGCCACCCCTGCTGCCGGGCGTGGGCGCGCAGCCGGGCGTCGGGGTTGATGGCGCAGGCGTCGCCCACCAGCGAGAGCATCGGCAGGTCGTTGGCCGAGTCGGAGTACGCCGAGCAGCGGCTCAGGTCCAGTCCCTCGCGGGCCGCGAGCGCCTTGATCGCCTCGGCCTTCGCCGGGCCGTGAAGCATGTCGCCGACCAGTCGTCCGGTGTAGACGCCGTCCTCGTGCTCGGCGATCGTTCCCATGGCCCCGGTGAGGCCGAGTCGGCGGGCGATGATCCGGGCGATCTCGATCGGTGCGGCGGTGACCAGCCACACCCGCTGCCCCTGATCGAGGTGCATCTGGGCCAGGGCCCGGGTGCCCGGCCAGATCCGGTGTGCCATGCCCTCGTCGAAGATGTCCTCGACCAGCGACTCGAGCTCGGTCACGGTGTGGCCGGCGATGAAGCCGAGGGCGGAGCTGCGTGCGTCGGCCACGTGCTCGGGGTCCTCGACGCCCACGAGGCGGAAGTACGCCTGCTTCCAGGCGGCGCCGACGATCTCGCGGGTCGTGAAGAACTCGCGGCGGTGCAGGCCGCGGGCGAGGTGGAAGATGCTGGCGCCCTGCATGATCGTGTTGTCCACGTCGAAGAACGCCGCGGCCACCGGGTCCACGGGGGTGTCGAGGGCCGTCTCCACCTCGGCCGCCGCGGCCGCGGCCTCGCCCGCCATGGTCGAGCGCTGCTGCAGGTTGAGGCGGCGGGGGCGGTCGGACGTCACGTCGCTCAGGGTAGTCCCGACGAGGGCGGCGGTCGGGCCGAACGAGCCGGGTGTCCCGCGGGATGTGGAAGGATCGATCCATGTCGTTGACGGACCTTGCGGACCTGGTCGCCGAGGCCGCCGAGGACTCTCCCGACCGGCTCGCCGTGGTCGAGTCCGGTGGGCGTGCGGTGACCTGGGGCCAGCTGGAGACGGACGTGTCCCGCTGCGCCAGCGGACTGGGTCGTCTCGGCATCCTGGCCGGGCACCGGGTGATGATCGCGGTGGGCAACCGCCTGGAGTTCGTCACCAGCCACCTCGGGGTGCTCCGGGCCCAGGTCGTCTCCGTCCCGGTCAACCCCCGCTCCACCGCCGACGAGCTGGCGCGGATGATCGCCGACTCCGGCTCGCGGCTGGTGATCGCGGACGTCGAGGCGCTGCCCGCCGTACGTGCCGCCGTGGCGACGGTCCAGGCGGCGCTCGACGGCGACCCCGCCCTCCTCGACCCCGACCTGGTCTCGCGCGCCGTGCACCCGCGGGTCGTCGCCGTGGGGGAGGAGCGCGGCCCCGGGGAGATCGGCTACGACGACCTCGTCTCCGGCGAGGCGCGGCCGGTCCCGCCCCTCCAGGACCCCGACAAGCTCGCCGCCCTGCTCTACACGAGCGGTACGTCGGGCCGCCCGCGCGCCGCGATGCTCACCCACCGGGCCTTCATCGCGAACATCGAGCAGGTCGCCGGGGTCGAGCCGGCGATGATCAACGGCGAAGACGTCGTGCTGGGCGTGCTCCCGCTCTTCCACGTCTACGGCCTCAACGCGGTGCTGGGCGTCGTGCTGCGCGAGCGCGCCAAGCTGGTGCTCGTCGAGAGGTGGGACCCCGTCGCGGTGCTCGACCTGATCGAGGACGAGGCGTGCAGCGTGCTGCCGGTCGCGCCGCCCGTCTTCGCGCACTGGTTGCGGCTCACCGACCTCACCGAGCACCTCGGGTCGGTGCGGCTGGTGCTGTCCGGCTCGGCGCCGCTGGCCCCCGAGGTGGTCGACGCCTTCACCGGCGCCACGGGCATCCCCGTCCACCAGGGCTACGGCCTGACCRAGGCCGCGCCCGTGGTCACCAGCACCCTGTGCAGCCGGTCGCACCAGTCCGGCTCGGTCGGCGCGGCCCTGCCCRGCATCGAGATCCGGGTCGTCGACGAGACGGGCCGGGTGCTCGGCGGGGAGGACCCCGGCGAGATCCAGCTGCGCGGCGCCAACCTCTTCAGCGGCTACTGGCCCGACGGCGCCGGCGGCGTCGACGCCGACGGCTGGTGGGCCACCGGCGACGTGGGCTTCCTCGACCCGACGGGCGACCTGTTCCTCGTCGACCGGGTCAAGGAGCTGGTGATCGTCAGCGGCTTCAACGTCTACCCGACCGAGGTCGAGGAGGTGCTGCGCGAGGTGCCGGGCGTCCGGGACGCCGCCGTCATCGGGGTCGAGGACGAGCAGACCGGCGAGGCCGTGGTCGCCTACGTCGTGGCGCCTGGTGCCGACCCGGAAGCCACCGGGGCCGCCGTGGCCGAGCACGCCGCCGTACGGCTGGCCCGCTTCAAGCAGCCCTCGCGCATCCAGGTCGTCGACGAGCTCCCCCTGACCGTCACCGGCAAGGTGCAGAAGGGCCGCCTGCGCGGCCTGGAGCGCCGTCGCGCCCTGGGGCTCCTGGAGTGACCGAGCCCGGATCGCTACCACCGCTCGCCCCGCGGGTCACCCTCTACGGCCGCCCGGGCTGTCACCTGTGCGACGACGCCCGCGCCGTCATCGAGGCCGTCTGCGCCGAGCTGGGGGAGTCCTACGTCGAGGTGGACGTCGACGACGAGCCGGCGCTGCTGGCCCGCTATGCCGAGGAGATCCCGGTGACCCTGGTCGACGGGCGCCAGCACGACTTCTGGAGGGTCGACCCCGACCGTCTCCGGGCCGCGCTGCGCCGCGGCTGACACCTCGACACACCCCGGTCGAGGTGGGGATACTCACATGTGCTAGCCGCGGTCTCCGCCGAGTTTGTTCTCCGGTTCACAAACTCCTACAGTGACCACGCCGCTCGACCTTGACCGGGTCTGCCAGTACCCGGGATCGAGCCGGCTGGAGAGAAGAGCAGTGACGGCACGGACTTCCACCGACAGCGCCCGGGACATCCCCGAGGCCACCGTCGCGCGGCTGCCCGTCTACCTCCGGGCCCTCATCGGTCTGGCCGAGGCGGGCACGGCGACGTGCTCCAGCGAGGAGCTCGCCGCGGCGACGGGCGTCAACTCCGCCAAGCTGCGCAAGGACCTCTCCCACCTCGGCAGCTACGGCACCCGCGGCGTCGGCTACGACGTGGAGTACCTGCGCTACCAGATAGCCCGCGAGATCGGCGTGACGCACGACTGGCCGGTCGTCATCGTCGGCATCGGAAATCTGGGCCACGCCCTGGCCAACTACTCCGGCTTCCGCAGCCGCGGCTTCCGGGTCGTGGCGCTGCTCGACGCCGACCCCGACCGCCACGACGAGCTCGTCGCCGGCATCGACGTGCGCCCGTTCGACGACCTCGAGGAGATCGTCGAGGACCAGGGCGTCGCCATCGGCGTCATCGCCACGCCGGCCATCGCCGCGCAGGACGTCGCGGACCGGATGGTCGCCGCCGGCGTCACCAGCATCCTGAACTTCGCACCGACCGTGCTGTCGGTGCCGGACGGCGTCGACGTGCGCAAGGTCGACCTGTCGATCGAGCTCCAGATCCTCGCCTACCACGTGCAGCGCAAGGCCGGAGCGACCGTGGCCGACGACCTCGACGGGCTCGATGACCGGCTCCACGAGACGGAGGAGATCGCATGAGCGTCCTGGTCGTGGGCGTGTCCCACCGCTCCGCCCCCGTGCCGCTGCTGGAGCGCCTCGCGCTCGACGCGAACGGGGTGACCAAGCTGATCAGCGACGTCGCCTCGAGCGAGCACGTCACCGAGGCGACCGTCATCTCCACGTGCAACCGGCTCGAGATCTACGCCGACGTCGACCGCTTCCACGGCAGCATCGAGGAGGTCTCGAGGCTGCTCGTCGACCGGGCCGGCGAGGCGCCCGAGGCACTCGTGCCGCACCTCTACGTCCACTACGACGACGGTGCCGTCTCCCACCTCTTCAACGTCGCCGCCGGACTCGACTCCATGGTCGTCGGCGAGGGCCAGATCCTCGGCCAGACCCGCGACGCGCTGCGGGTGGGCCAGGAGCTCGGCACCGTCGGTCCCGCGCTCAACGTGCTCTTCCAGCAGGCGCTGCGCGTCGGCAAGCGCTCCCGCGCCGAGACCGACATCGACCGCGCCGCGCCCTCCCTGGTGACCGCCGCGCTCGACCGGATCCCCGGCCAGGTGACCGGGCGTCGCGTCGTCGTCGTGGGCGCCGGCTCGATGGCCTCCCTGGCGGCCGCGACCGTCCACCGGATGGGCGCCAGCGACCTGGCCGTCGTCAACCGCACGCCCGACCGCGCCCACCGCCTCGCCACCGAGTACGACGCCCGCCCGGTGTCGCTGGTCGACCTCGACGTGGAGATCGGCCGTGCCGACGTGCTCATCTCCTGCACCGGCGCGACCGGCGTCCTGATCAGCCGCGAGGCGGTCGAGGCGGCCCGCGCGCACACCTCGGCCCCGCTGGCCGTCATCGACCTGGCCCTGCCCCACGACGTGGACCCCGCCGCCGCCGAGCTCCCCGGGGTGACCGTGCTGGGGCTGGCCGAGCTGGCCGAGGAGCTCAAGGGCTCCGACTCCGCCCGCGGCGTCGATGACGTGCGCACCATCGTCGCCCAGGAGATCGCCGCGTTCCTCGCCGCACGGCGCAAGGCCAGCGTGACCCCCACCGTGGTCGCGCTCCGCTCGATGGCCACCTCCGTCGTCGACAGCGAGATGGAGCGCCTGTCCGCCCGGCTCCCCGGCCTCGACGAGGCCACCCGCGCCGAGGTCCTGCACACCGTGCGTCGCGTCGCCGACAAGCTGCTCCACGAGCCGACCGTCCGGGTCAAGGAGCTCGCCAACGAGGACGGTGCGGTGTCCTACGCCGCAGCCCTGGCCGAGCTCTTCGCCCTGGACCCCGAGGCCGTCGACGCGGTCACCCGCGCCGAGCCCATCTCCCGGGAGGGGACCCCATGACCGGCACCGTGACCGCTCCCTCGACCACCCTGCGCCTGGGCACCCGGGCGTCCGCGCTGGCCACCACCCAGTCGGGACTCGTCGCCGATTTGATTCGTCAGCGGCTGGGGCGTGAAGTGGAGCTCGTGACCATCACGACCGAGGGCGACGTCAACACCGCCCCCCTGGCGGCCCTCGGGGGCACCGGGGTGTTCGTGAGCGCCCTGCGTGACGCGCTCCTGCGCGGCGAGGTCGACGTGGCGGTGCACTCGCTCAAGGACCTGCCCACCGCCCCCGCCGACGGCATCGCGCTGGCTGCCGTACCCACCCGAGAGGACCCGCGCGACGTGGTGGTCGCCCGCGACGGACTGACCCTCGGCGAGCTCCCGCACGGCAGCCGCGTCGGGACGGGCTCGCCGCGCCGCGCCGCACAGCTGGAGGCCCTGGGCCTGGGCCTGGACGTCTCGGGCGTCCGCGGCAACGTGGACACCCGCATCGGCAAGGTCGCCAGCGGCGAGTACGACGCCGTCCTGCTGGCCCGCGCCGGGCTCGCCCGCCTCGGCCGGCTGGACGACGCCACCGAGGTGCTCGACCCGCTGCAGATGCTTCCCGCCCCCGGGCAGGGAGCGCTCGCGATCGAGTGCCGGACCGACGACACCGACCTCGTGACCGGCCTCGCCGCGCTCGAGGACCCCGCCACCCGCGCGGCGGTCACCGCCGAGCGGGCCGTGCTGGCCACGCTCGAGGCCGGCTGCTCCGCACCCCTCGGCGCCCTCGCCGAGGTCGTGGAGGGGGAGGACGGCGACGAGCTGTGGGTGCGCGCGGTCGCGCTCTCCCACGACGGTGGCCTCTCGGTCCGGAGGAGCGCCACCGGCCCGGTCACCGACGCCGCCGGGGTCGGCCACCGCCTCGCGAGCGAGATGCTCGCCGACGGCGCCGCAGACCTGATGGCCGCAGATCCGATTCCCCCCGATTCGACTCCCCCCGATGTGATCGCCCCTGATTTGATGATGGAAGCACCAGTGAGGAAGCAGCAGGCATGACTCGTAGCCAGAGCCAGTCCCCGTCCAGCACGTCGGGCGCCGCGCCCCGTGGATGGGTGTCCTTCGTCGGCAGTGGTCCCGGCGACCCCGGCCTGTTGACCGTGCGCGCGGTGGAGCTCCTCCGCGACGCCGACGTGGTGGTGACCGAGTCACCCGAGCACGTGGGGATGGTCCGCACCCTGCTCGGCCTGCCGGAGCCCGTCGAGGGTGAGGAGCCGGCCGGTCCGCTCCTCGTCGACGGCGGCTTCGGCGAGGACGGCCAGCCGCTGACGCACGCCGCCCGCGCCAAGGTCGTGGTCAAGCACGGCAAGAAGCAGCGCGTCGTACGCCTCATGACCGGTGACCCGTTCCTCTACGCGTCGGGTCCCGAGGAGGCACAGGCCTGCGTCAAGGCCGGTGTCGGCTTCGAGATCGTGCCCGGCGTCTCCTCGGTCTCCGCGGTGCCCGCCTACGCCGGCATCCCGCTGACCACCAAGAACCACAAGGAGATGGCCGTCGTCACCTGTGGCGACAGGGTCGACTGGAGCCAGTACGCCGACGACCGCACCCTGGTGCTGCTGTCCGGCGTCGGCTCCATCGGCGAGACCTCGGCCGCCCTCCTCGAGGCCGGCCGCTCGGCCACGACCCCGGTCGCGGTGACCCGCGTCGGCACCACCACCGAGCAGGCCACGCTCATCTCGACCCTGGGTGACGTGGCGGCCGACGTCCGGGCCGCCCGGGTCGCCCCGCCGGCGATCATCGTCATCGGCGACGTCGTCGACCTGCGCGACACCCTGTCGTGGTTCGAGACCAAGCCGCTCTTCGGCTGGCGCGTGCTCGTCCCGCGCACCAAGGAGCAGGCCGGGTCGCTCTCGCGTCGCGTGCGTGAGTACGGCGCCGTGCCCGAGGAGGTGCCCACCATCTCGGTGGAGCCGCCCCGCAACCCGCTCCAGATGGACAAGGCCGTCCGCGGTCTCGTCGAGGGCCGCTACGAGTGGATCGCCTTCACCTCGGTCAACGCGGTCAAGGCCGTCCGGGAGAAGTTCGAGGAGTACGGCCTCGACGCCCGCGCCTTCTCGGGCCTCAAGATCGCCGCGGTCGGCGACAAGACCGCCCAGGCCATCGCCGCCTGGGGCCTGCGCGCCGACCTGGTGCCGTCGGGCGAGCAGTCCGCGGCCGGCCTGCTCGAGGACTGGCCGCCGTACGACGAGGTGCTGGACCCCATCAACCGGGTCTTCCTGCCCCGCGCCGACATCGCCACCGAAAACCTCGTCGCCGGCCTCGTCGACCTGGGCTGGGAGTGCGACGACGTGACGGCCTACCGGACCGTGCGGGCCACCCCGCCGCCGGCGCCGACACGTGACGCGATCAAGACCGGCAAGTTCGACGCGGTCGTCTTCACCTCGTCCTCGACGGTGCGCAACCTCGTCGGCATCGCCGGCAAGCCGCACCCGTCGACGATCATCGCGGTCATCGGCCCCGCCACGGCCAAGACGGCCGAGGAGCACGGCCTGCGGGTCGACGTGCTGTCGCCGCGACCCGACGTCGAGGTGCTCGTCGACGCGCTGGCCGACTTCGGCTCGGCCCGCCGGCTCGCGATGCTCGAGGCCGGTGACCCCGTCACCCGCCCGAGCGAGCGCAAGCCCGCCGCGCGTCGCAAGGCCCAGGCCAAGTGACCACCGGCGCGGGGGAGCAGCCCGACGTCGTCGGACCGGTCGTCCGGCCACGACGTCTGCGCCGCACCCCCGCGCTGCGCCGGATGGTCGCCGAGACCTCCGTCGAGCCGCGGCAGCTCGTGCTGCCGATGTTCGTGCGCGAGGGGATCGACGAGCCGCAGGCCATCGGCTCGATGCCGGGCGTCGTCCAGCACACCCGCGACTCCCTGCGCCGGGCCGCCGTCGAGGCCGCCGAGCTCGGGCTCGGCGGGGTGATGCTCTTCGGCATCCCGGCCGAGAAGGACGCGACCGGGTCGGGAGCGATCGACCCCGCCGGCATCCTCAACCTCGCGATCAACGACGTCGTCGCCGAGGTGGGCGAGGGGCTCACGGTCATGAGCGACCTGTGCCTCGACGAGTTCACCGACCACGGACACTGCGGCCTGCTGACCACCGACGGTGAGGTCGACAACGACAAGACCCTCGCGGCGTACGCCGACATGGCGCGCGCCCAGGCCGAGGCCGGCGTCGACATGGTCGGCCCGAGCGGGATGATGGACGGCCAGGTGCGGGTGATCCGCGAGGCGCTGGACGCCGCCGAGCACCAGGGCGTCTCGATCCTGGCCTACTCCGCCAAGTACGCGTCGGCCTTCTACGGCCCCTTCCGCGAAGCCGTCGACTCCTCGCTCGAGGGCGACCGGCGCACCTACCAGCAGGACTCACCCAACGCCCTCGAGGGCGTCCGGGAGGCCCTCCTCGACGTGGCCGAGGGTGCCGACATCGTGATGGTCAAGCCTGCCCTGGCCTACCTCGACGTCATCCGACGTGTCCGCGACGCCGTCGACGTGCCGGTCGCGGCCTACAACATCTCGGGGGAGTACTCCATGGTCGAGGCGGCCGCCGCCCACGGCTGGATCGACCGGGAGGCGGCGATCCTCGAGACGCTCACCTCGATCCGGCGCGCCGGTGCCGACGTCATCCTCACCTACTGGGCGGCCGAGGCCGCGCGGCTGCTGCGTCACTGACCGTCGCCGGCCGGCGGGGCTGCGACCTGGATCGACGCGCTACGGTCACCGGGTGCCGACTCCCATCGACATACCCCCTGACCAGTTCGTCACCCTCGACGGCGTCCGCTTCCACTACCTGGACTGGGGCGGCGACGGAGATGCCTTGCTGCTGCTGGCAGGACTGGGCTGCACCGGCCACGTGTATGCGGAGCTGGCCCCGCACTTGAGCGACCGGTTCCGGGTGGTCGCGCTCACTCGGCGCGGGCACGGGCTGAGCGACCAGGCCCACAGCGGCCACGCGCTGGCCGACGCCGCCGAGGACGCGCGACGGTTCCTCGACGCCCTGGGGATCCAGCGCGCCCACGTGGCGGGGCACTCGATGGGTGGGGGTGAGGCCTCAGCCCTGGCCGCTCGTCATCCCGGACGCGTCGGCAAGGTCGTCTACCTCGACGGGGCCTACGACTGGGTCGACAGACCCGGACCAGCGGGGTCGGACGAGGCAGCGAGCCCGGACCGGTTCGCCTCCTACGAGGACTATGTCGACTTCGTCCACTCCTTGCTCCCGGACGAGGTCTGGGGTCCCGCCCTGGAGGCGATGCTGCGCACCTCCGTCGACATCCACGCGGACGGGTCGGTGGTGGACAAGCTGCCCGAGGAGGCCTTCGCGCCGTTCGTCGAGGCCTTGAACTCGTTCCGACACCCCTACTCCGACATCACCGCACCGGCGCTGGCCGTGTACGCCGTGGGCGATCAGTGGCATCCGGCCGAGGCGGCGTGGCGGGTCGCCTGTCGCGACCGCTTTGTCGCGGAGACAGCGCACGGTCGCGTCATCGAGATGCGCGCCAGCCACTACGTGTTCCTCGACCGCCGTGACGACGTCCTGGCTGCCGTCCGGGAGTTCCTCACGTAGGTCTCCCCCTGGGGCGGCGGCCGGACTCACTCGTCGGTGCCGTGTCCCCTTCGAGCCGAGCGCTCGCGACTCAGATACCGAACCGGCTTGCCGAGCGACTCCGCGTAGGCGATCTCCCGTCGGGTCGACTCACCCACGTAGCCACCCGGATCCACGACGTACACCTCGTCGGCCATGCGAATCTTCTGGAGGTGCACGCCGCCGAGCCGCCCCTTGAGGTCCGAGCCGTCGGCCGTCCAGTCGTAGTCCGGCAGCTCGGGGAGGGCGAACATTCCGAGGCTGATGACGACGCAACCCTCCATCGTGAGCCGCTGGTTGACCTCCGCGAACTCGGCCTCGAACGTGGTCGAGCCACAGAGCGTGATGACCGTCGCCTCACGCTCGGCCGACTGCGGCGCCTGCTGGTCCTCCATGAGGTTCATGATCGCTGAATGGCAGGACGATGCTGCGCCACCCCCCTGGGCGTCCGCTCATGATGGTGATCCTCGGTGACTGACCTCAGGCAGGATCGACCGTCTTCACCATGACGCAGTTCTTCAGACCCTTCGGCCGGTCGTAGGTGAAGCCGAGCCGCTCGTAGAGGCGACGGGTGCCGTTGTAGAGGAACGACGACGACATCTTCTTGGTCTGGTCGGTCAGGTCGTGGGGATAGCTCTCGACCCGCCCGCCCCCGGCCTGCGCGATCAGATCGAGCGCACCGGTGATGGCCAGCTCGGTCACGCCCAGTCGCCGGTGACGCTTGTCGACGAAGACGCACGTGATCCGGTAGTCGGGATCCGCGGTCTTGGTGGCGTCGTACTCCTTGCGGTGGTGGAGGGTGGGCAGCTCGACCGGGGTGCCGTACTCGGCCCACGCGATGGCCTCGTCGCCGTCCATCACCAGAGCGGCGTGCGCCTTGCCCTCCTCGACGTAGGCCTTCTTCAGCGCCCGGTTGGCCTCAGCCCCCTGGCCGCGCTCGGGCCCGTCGGGGTGGAACCAGATGCACCAGCAACCTCCGAAGATGCCGTTGTGCCGCTGGACCATCGCATCGAAGGCGGGCCAGGTCTCGGGGCTGAGCGGCGCGATGCTGTACGACGACTCGGTGGCCATGCCGTGCACGGTAGAGCAACGGCGCCTCCCGCACCTAGGGTGCTGGTGGTGCAGACGCAGACCCACGACCTGACCTTCACCGACTCCGAGGTCCGCAAGCGGTTCGTGTCCTGGGACCGCGGCGAGGCCGAGCGCGAGTGGGCCTGCCTACGGCTGCTCGCCGAGCACGCGCCGGGTGTCGCACCGCGCCCGCTGCGTCGCGAGACCGTCGACGGCGCCCCAGTGGTCGTCATGGAGCGGCTCCCCGGCGTCCCGCTGGGCGGCGCGCCGCTGACCTCCGCCCAGACCGCCTCCCTGGGCGAGGTGCTGCGCCGCCTGTACGACGTCCCGCTCGCGGCGATCCGTGCGGCCGGGATCGAGGAGCGGTCCTACGGCATCTCCACGCATGCGGCCACCGTGGTGGAGTGGCTGGGCGACACCTACGACCTGGAGGCCTGTCAGGACGCCGTCCTGGTCCGCGAGGGGATCGACCGTGCCCTGGCGTGGCTGCCGATGCCGGACGCCCTGCCGAGGCCCGACGTGCGGGTGCTCGGCATCGCCGACCTCAACCCGGCCAACGTGCTCTGGGACGGCGAGCGGTGCCGGCTCGTGGACTTCGAGGACGGCGGTCTCAGCGACGCGGCGTACGAGCTCGCGGACCACGTCGAGCACCTCGGGAGCCGGCTGACCGGGGTGTACGACGCCGGGGCCCTCGTCGCCGCCGTCGGCCTGGACGCGACGGCGCGCACCCGGATGACGGCCTACCGCCCGCTGTGGGCGGCCTTCTGGCTCGCCATGCTGCTGCCCGGCAACGGCGGCTGGCGGCGCAACCCGCCGGGCAGCACCGAGGCGCAGGCGCGCCACCTGCTGGGGTTGCTGGACCGCTGACTCGTCAGGGCGTCAGCAGGGCGTTCGCGCAGTTCGCGAGCTCGTTCGTGGCGGTGAGCGGGTTGTCGACCACGCCCTGGGTGGTGCACTGGGCCACGGCCTGGACGTAGGTGAGCGTCTGGTCCAGCGGCGGGACGCTGGTCGTCGGGAGGGGCGGCAGGGGCGTGGGGACCGGCACCGGCAGCGAGGTGGACGGCGTCTTCGTCGGGTCCTTGGTGGGCTGCTGCGTCGGCTGCTGGGTCGGCGTCTGGGTCGGCGTCTGGGTGGGCTGCTTGGTCGGCGTCTGGGTGGGTTGCTTGGTCGGCGTGCTGGCGGGCGTGCCCGACTTCACCACCGGGGTGCCCTTCTGGCCGCCCTTCCCGCCCTGGCCGTTGCCCCGCGTCGAGCCCGAGGGACGGGTCGGGGCGGGGGCGAAGACGCCCGACGAGGTGGTGCGGGTGGGCACCGAGAGGAAGTCGCCGTCCATGTAGGCCTGCATGATCGACAGCACCAGGTCGACGTAGTCGTTGGAGTGGTTGTAGCGGTAGACGCTGGCGCGCTGGCCCTGCTCGGCGGAGAGGTCGTCGTCGCCCGAGCACAGGTAGACCGCGGTCGCCAGCGAGGCGTCGTCGATGTCCTGGGGGTTGCGGCGGCCGTCGTTGTCGCCGTCCACACCCACGACCGACCAGGTGGACGGGATGAACTGCATGGGGCCGACGGCGCGGTCGTACCTCGTGTCCGCGTCGTACTGCCCGGCGTCGGTGTCGGTGATCCGCTGGGTCTTGTTGCGGCCGTTGAGCGCGATGCCGTAGATGCCGGGCTGGGCCACTCCGTCGTCACCGAGGACGTTGCCACCGAAGCGGCCGTGGTCGGACTCGACGCGACCGATGGCCGCGATCAGCTGCCAGGGCAGGTTGCAGGACCTGTCCGCGGAGTTGATGACGGCCTCGGCGCGCTGGTAGGCGGCCAGGGCCGCGGACGGGATGCCGCTGGTGGAGGCGGCGTCGACGACCTGCGCCGACCGTCCGCGGGGGACCCCCGGGGCGACGACGCCGGGGACCGAGACGCTGGCCGGGGCCTCGATGGCGCGGGCGGGGACCGTGGTGCCGTCCGGCAGTGCGCCCGACCCGTCGTCGCCGGCGACCGCGGTGCCGAGGCCGGCCCCGGCCATGCTGACCGTCCAGGCAGCGGACAGCACGGCGAGCGGCAGGAGCGCCGTCGCCTTGTGCATGCGGCCGAATGCTGACATCTGCTGATCTCCCCGTGGATGAGCCGGAACGTGGCGGCCGCTGCGGCCGCGTGTGTTCCCAACGAATGTTGTCACAGTGAGTTACGTCGCAACACCCCCGATGTTCGGTGTCCCTGCGCGGAGTCCCCCTCCCGGGGGGCCCCGGCGAATGAGTGTCGGCTTGGGTGCTGGGCGACAATGACGGGGTGACCCAGCCCTTGCATGCTGACTCCCCGGCCACAGCCCCGACCGCCCGCAGCAGCGCGCTCTTCGAGCGGGCCCGTGCCGTGACCCCCGGTGGCGTCAACTCCCCGGTGCGCGCGTTCAACGCGGTCGGCGGCACGCCCCGCTTCATCCGCTCGGCGTCCGGCGCGTGGCTCACCGACGTCGACGGCAACGAGTACGTCGACCTCATCTGCTCGTGGGGGCCGATGCTGCTCGGGCACGCCCACCCCGAGGTGCAGGCGGCCGTCGCCGCCGCGGTCGCGCGCGGGACGTCGTACGGCACGCCCACCGAGCCCGAGGTCGAGCTGGCCGAGGAGATCGTGTCGCGCACGCCCGTCGAGGCGGTGCGGTTCGTCTCCAGCGGCACCGAGGCCACCATGTCCGCCCTCCGGCTGGCGCGCGGCTTCACCGGCCGTGACCTCGTCGTGAAGTTCGCCGGCTGCTACCACGGCCACGTCGACGCGCTGCTCGCCTCCGCCGGCTCCGGCCTGGCCACCCTCGCGGTCCCCGGCACGCCCGGGGTGCCGGCCTCCGCGGCGGGCGAGACCATCGTGCTGCCCTACAACGACCGGGCCGCGGTCGAGCAGGTCTTCGCCGCGCACGGCAAGGAGATCGCGTGCCTCATCACCGAGGCCACCCCCGGCAACATGGGCGTCGTCCCGCCCGAGCCCGGCTTCAACGGCTTCCTGGCGCAGATCTGCCGCCGGCACGGGGCGCTGTTCGTCAGCGACGAGGTGATGACCGGCTTCCGGGCCACCCGCCAGGGCGGCTGGGGCCTCGACGGCGCCGTCGAGGGCTGGACCCCCGACCTGATGACCTTCGGCAAGGTGATGGGCGGCGGCTTCCCGGCCGCGGCCTTCGGCGGCCGGGCCGACGTGATGGGCCGCCTCGCGCCCGACGGTCCCGTCTACCAGGCCGGCACCCTCTCGGGGAACCCCGTCGCCACCACGGCCGGCCTCGCCACCCTGCGGCTCGCCACCGACGAGGTCTACACGCAGCTCGGCGAGACCGCCGCGACCATCGGGTCGGCCGCCGTCGACGCGCTGGTCGGCGCCGGGGTGCCCCACCGCCTGCAGTCGGCCGGCACCATGTTCTCGATCTTCTTCGCCGACGGCGAGGTCCGGGACTTCGCCGACGCCGGCCGCCAGGACACCGCGGCGTACGCCGCGTTCTTCCATGCCATGCTCGACGGTGGTGTCTACCTGCCGCCGTCGGCGTACGAGGCGTGGTTCGTGTCCACCGCCCACGACGACCGCGCCGTGCAGGCCGTCCTGGACGCCCTGCCCGCCGCCGCCCGTGCGGCTGCTGCCGCCGCCACCCCCATCGACCCCGAAGGGAACCGCTCCTGATGGAGACGATCGTCCACCTGCTCCGCCACGGCGAGGTGCACAACCCGCAGGGCGTGCTCTACGGCCGTCGCGACGGGTTCCACCTCTCCGAGCTCGGCAACCGGATGGCCCAGCGCATCGCCGAGACCATCGGCGAGCGCGACATCGTGCACATGGTCTCCTCGCCGCTCGAGCGGGCCCGGGAGACCAGCGCGCCGCTGGCTGCCGTGCGCGGCCTCGAGCCGGTCCTCGACCCCCGCGTCATCGAGTCGGCCAACAAGTTCGAGGGGATCAGCTTCCGCGACGGCGGCATGACCTTCGTCAAGCACCCGGCGCTGCTGCGCCACATGTACAACCCCCTCACGCCGTCGTGGGGCGAGCCGTACGACGAGATCGCGGCGCGGATGATGGCCGCCGTCCACGACGCGCGTGACGCGGCGCGCGGTCACGAGGCCGTCGTGGTCTCCCACCAGCTGCCGATCTGGACCACCCGCCTGCACGCGGAGCGCAAGTCCTACCTCCACCACCCCAAGAAGCGGCAGTGCACCCTGTGCTCGCTCACGTCGCTGCACTTCGACGACGACCGGCTGGTGCGGGTGTCCTACTCCGAGCCCGCGGGGGACCTGATCCCGGTCGCCGACCGGTCGGCCCCGTTCTCGGCCGGTGGGGCGCCCGCGGAGGACCGGCCCTGATCGTGCGCCCTCCCACCTCGCGCCCCAGGGGCGCCCTCGTCTGCCTGCTCGTCTGCCTGCTGCTCGGCACGGTGGCCCTCAGTGGCTGCTCGTCGCTGGAGGGCGCGGGGGACAAGGGCTACGTGACCAGCGACGGCCAGCTCGAGGTCGTGGCGGCCGCCGACCGTGGCGAGCCGATCGAGCTGCAGGGTGAGGACCTCGACGGGAAGCCCGTCTCCCTCGCCGACCTCCGCGGCAGGCCGGTCGTGGTCAACGTCTGGTGGTCGGCCTGCCCGCCGTGCCGCGTCGAGCAGCCCGAGCTCAACGACGCCGCCGCCGAGCTCGACGGCCAGGCCGCCTTCGTCGGGGTCAACATCCGCGACTCCTCGGTCGACCAGGCCCGGGCCTACGTCCGGTCCTTCGAGGTGCCCTACCCCTCGGTCTTCTCCGCGGACGGCAAGGCGTTGGTGCCCTTCTACGGCACGCTGACGGCCTACACCGTCCCCGCGACCGTCGTCCTCGACGCCGAGGGTCGCATCGCCGCCTCGATCCTCGGTCGCCTGCCGTCCGAGCAGACCCTGCTCGACGTGGTCGCCGACACGGCCGCCGAGGGGACGTCGTGACCGGCTGGTTCACCGACCAGGCCGCCTCCGGGTCGCTCGCGCTCGCGATCCCCGTGGCGCTGCTCGCCGGGCTGGTGTCCTTCTTCTCCCCGTGCGTGATCCCGCTCCTGCCGGGCTACCTCTCCTACGCCACCGGGCTGTCCGGTGCCGACCTGGAGAACGCCCGTCGCGGCCGGATGCTCGCCGGGGCGCTGCTCTTCGTCCTCGGGTTCACGGTGGTGTTCGTGGCCATCGGCACGRCGGCCGGCTCGCTCGGCGGCTGGCTCGTCGACTACAAGCGTGAGATCACCGTCGTGCTCGGCCTCGTCACCATCGTGCTGGGCCTGATGTTCGCCGGGTGGCTGCCGGGCCTCCAGCGGGACTGGCGGATCCACCAGGTGCCGGCCGTCGGGCTCGCCGCCGCGCCCCTGCTGGGCTTCCTCTTCGGTCTCGGCTGGAGCCCCTGCATGGGGCCGACGCTGGCGGTGATCACCCAGCTGTCGCTCAACGAGGGCACCGCGTCGCGCGGGGCGCTGCTGTCGGCGATCTATGCGCTGGGCCTCGGGCTGCCCTTCATCCTCGCGGCCCTGGCCTACCGTCGGGCGCTCGCCGTCTTCGGGGTGATCCGTCGCCACCAGGTCTGGGTGATGCGCGCCGGCGGGCTCATGCTCGTGATGGTCGGCGTGCTGCTCGTGACCGGCCTGTGGGACCAGATGATCCAGTGGCTGCAGCTGCGCATGGTCACCTCCTTCGAGACGGCGGTCTGAGGTGAGCACCCACTCGTCCGGCGACGACCGGCAGGCCCAGCCCATGCCCACGGACATGAACGCGCGCGAGCTCGTGCGCTGGTCGTGGCGCCAGCTCACCTCGATGCGCACCGCGCTGGTGCTGCTGCTCCTGCTCGCGCTCGCCGCCATCCCCGGCTCGGTCATCCCGCAGGACGACGTGGACGCCCTCGCCGTCGGACGCTGGAAGGACGCGCACCCCGGCCTGGCGCCGATCTACGCGAAGCTCGGGCTGTTCTCGGTCTACGACTCGCCGTGGTTCTCCGCGATCTACATCCTGCTGATGATCTCGCTGGTCGGCTGCATCCTGCCCCGCTCGGCGGTCTACTGGCGCGCGCTGCGGGCCCGCCCGCCCAAGGCCCCCCGCAACCTGTCCCGCCTGCCGGAGCACGCGTCGTACACCACGGACGACGGCGTCGAGGAGGTCCTGGCCGCAGCGGCCACGGAGCTCGAGCGACGCCGCTACCGCGTCGAGGTGCGCGAGGGCGCGGTCTCGGCCGAGAAGGGCTACCTGCGCGAGGCCGGCAACCTGCTCTTCCACCTCTCGGTGCTGGTGGTGCTCGTCGGGTTCGCGGTCGGCGGGCTGTTCGGCTTCAAGGCCGGCGTGATCGTGACCGTGGGCAACGGCTGGTCCAACAACCCCACGCAGTACGACGAGTTCGTCCCCGGCAGCCTCTTCGGCGCCGACGACCTGGACGGCTTCTCCGTCAACGTGGACGACTTCGACATCACCTGGCTCACCGACGGCCCGGCCAAGGGGCAGGCGCGCAAGTTCGTCTCCCACCTCGACTACACCACCGCCGACGGCGACACCGGCACCTACGACCTGCGCGTCAACCACCCGCTGTCCATCGACCACACCGAGGTGTTCCTCATCGGCCACGGCTACGCGCCGGTCGTCACCATCAAGGACGGCAACGGGGACGTCGCCTACAGCGGGCCGACGATCTTCCTGCCGACGGACCCCACGTTCGAGAGCTTCGGCGTCATCAAGGCGCCGGACGCGCGGCCCGGCCAGCTCGCCCTCGAGGGGACGTTCTACCCGACCTTCGCCCTCGGCGACGGCGCGCCGCGGTCGGTGTTCGGCGACGCGGTCAACCCGCTGATGTCGTTGTTCGTCTACACCGGCGACCTCGGCCTCGACGACGGCGGCAGCCAGTCGGTCTACGTGCTGGACAAGGCGAAGGCCACCCAGCTCATGAAGGACGACGGGCAGCCGCTGCGGCTCGACATGCGCCCCGGGGACACCGTCCAGCTGCCCGACGGGCTCGGCAGCGTGTCCTTCGACGGCATCCAGCGCTGGAACAAGCTGCAGGTCAGCGAGACCCCCGGCAAGCTCGTCGCCCTCGCGGGCGTCGTGATGGCCCTGGTCGGCCTGCTCGGCTCCCTCTTCATCCGGCCCCGCCGCATGTGGGTGCGGGCCCGTGAGGACGGCGACACCACCGTCGTGGACGTCGCCGGCCTCGACCGCTCGAACGGGGGGGACCCCGAGCGGGGCGCCGCCGAGCTCGCGGCGATCATGGACACCCTGCGTGCCGAAACCGGCGATGCAGGCACGACCAAGGAGAACTCGTGACCGACGTATCGTGGGAGACCCTCAGCAACCAGGCGGTCGCGGCCGCCGGGGTCGTCTACTTCCTCGCCCTGCTGGCGCACCTGGTCCAGTGGGCCTCGCTGCGCAAGCTGCCGGCCGACGAGGTGGTCACTCGCGGGCGCACCGCGATGGCCGGACGTCTCGCGGTGCTGCTCACCGGCGTGGCGGTGCTGGTGCACGCCGTGGCGCTCGTCGCCCGCGGCATGGCCGCCGACCCCAACCGGGTGCCGTGGGGCAACATGTACGAGTTCACGCTGGCGGGCACCTTCGTGGTCGCCCTGCTCTACCTCGTGCTGCTACGTCGCTTCGGCCTGGAGTGGATGGGGCCGGTCGTCGTGACCTTCGTGCTGACGCTGATGATGGTCGCCGTCATCTGGCTCTACACGCCGGTCGCGCCCCTCACCGAGGCGCTGTACAGCCCGTGGCTGGTCATCCACGTCGTCTCCGCGGTGATCGCCACCGGCGCCTTCACGCTGGGTGGGATCTGCTCGGTGCTCTACCTGCTGAAGGAGCGCTCGACCAAGGAGCGCGGCTACCTCGCCCGGGTCCCCGACCTGAGGTCGCTGGACCGCATCTCCTACCGGATGCACTCGTTCGGCTTCCCGGTGTGGACGTTCGCGGTGCTCATCACCGGGCCCATCTGGGCGCACCAGGCGTGGTCGTCGTACTGGAACTGGGACCCCAAGGAGGTCTGGGCGTTCATCACCTGGGTCGTCTACGCGGCGTACCTGCACGCGCGGGCCACGGTCGGCTGGAAGGGGCGCAACGCCGCGTACGTCGCGCTGGTGGGCCTCGCGACGCTGTGGTTCAACTTCATCGGCATCAACTTCTTCAGCACGAGCTCACAGCACTCCTACGCTGCGCCCGCGCTCGTCGAGCCGGGGCCGGCACCCGCTGCCGACGGGACGGTTCAGGTCCCGCTGCCGCCGGTGCCGCCGGTGCCCCCGGTGCCGCCGTCCTCCTGACGGCGCTTGCGGTCGAGGTCGCGCAGGAATTCCGGGTCGTCGTCGGGTCCGTGGGGACGCGGCGGGGGCGCCGAGGGGCGTCGCGGTGGGGGGCGCAGGCCCCGCTGCTGGGCCACCCGCACCAGGGCGTAGACGACCAGTGCCAGCAGCACGAGGAAGACCAGGAACTTCACCCCCCCAATGTAGGCGCCCACCGCAACCGCCCTCCGGGAGTCGGCTCCCGGACAGCACCTAGGCTGGTCGCGTGAAGGAGTTCATCGTCTACACCGCTCTGCGCATCCTGCTGTTCATCGGCATGGTCGGCCTCGTCCTCGGCGTCTGGACGCTGCTCGACGGGGACGGTGAGGTCAACCTGCTGTGGCCGGTCGTGATCGCGTTCGCCCTCTCCGGCATCGCGTCGTACTTCGTGCTCAACCGCCAGCGCGACGCGTTCGCCCGCAAGGTGGAGGAGCGGGCCGCCCGCGCCACAGCGGCCTTCGACGAGCGCCGCGCCCGCGAGGACAGCGACTGAGTCAGAAGCTGGTCAGCGAGTACGGCGCGGGGCCGCCGTCCATGAGCCGGCCCAGCCGCGTGACCTGCGCGGGATCGCCGGACAGCCGCCCGGCCGCGGCCAGCGAGTCGACCCGGACGCCGCCGAGGTAGAGCGACGCCAGCGTCTCGGCGCTCACCGTGAGGTCGGCGTCGCGGTCGGCCGGGGCGATCGTCGCCCGGCCGTCCGAGGCGTCGATGCGCCAACCGCCCTCCGCGTGACCGAGGGGGTCGGTGACGCCCAGGACGAACGAGTCGTCGGCGTACCACGGTCGGGCCTCGAGGGCGGTCGCGACGTCGAGCACGCGGACCCACAGGTGGTCGTAGACGCTCCGGACACCGATGACGTCGCTGTTGGCGAGCGCCCAGTAGAGCGGGTCGTCGGGGTGCGCGTTGCGAACCGCGACCCGCGAGGACAGGTCGATGTCGGCCAGGAACCGCCACAGCCCGAGGTGGGCGGAGGTGTCGAGGCTCAGCAGCTCGGCGGTGACCGTGGCGGGCTTGTCGCCCTCGCCCTCGGCGTGCTTGAACAGCACGTAGCCGTCCGGTCGCTCGTCGGCGTCGAGGTGCACCGCCGCGCGGAGCTTGTCATCGGTGCCGCCCGTGGCCGGGTCGTAGCGACCGGTCTGCCAGGCGCGGTAGAAGTGCGGGCGCTCGACCGAGCCGCGCGAGGAGGCGTGGAAGCGGGCGAAGACGTCGCTGGCGATGTCCCACAGGTCGGCCGGCTCCACGAGCTCGGCCCGGCCCGGGTCGACGAAGTCGCGCATCGCGAAGCTCGCCGTCGTGTCGACCTCGATACGGCGGCGGAACGAGGCGGGACCGAAGCCGAAGCGGCCGTAGATCGAGGCCTCGGAGACGGTGAGGGCCGCCACCGGGGCCGAGGTCTGGGCGAGGTCCTCGACCATCATCGTGCGGAGCAGCCCGCGGCGGCGGTGGGCAGGGCTCACGGTCACGTCGCTGATCATGTGGACCGGCACCATCGCGGCCCCGGCGTTCAGGGTCATGTCCCACGAGCTGAAGGTCGCCACCGGGAGGGGCCCGGCCCCGAAGGCGCCCTCCGGGAGCCAGGCGCCGACAATCCGCATCGAGTCCGCGCGGGCGGTCTCCCGCCAGATCTCGCGGGTGCTGTCGGAGGGGCGGCTGTCGTGGAACCCCCGGGACACCGCGCCCATCCACGCGTCGACCGCGGCCTTCGCCTCGTCGCTGTCGTCGTGCGGATCCAGGGTCCGGTGCTCGTACTCCACGGTCCTCACGCTAGTCAGCGCGGCAACCCGATTTCTCTCGGGGTGGTCGGGGACGAACTGGTCGGTCGGGACGTGCCCGGAGCGACCAGATCGTCCCCAACTACCCCCAGCGGGGGCGGCGGGGGCGGTGCCGGGGTCAGGCCGCGAGCAGGGCGTCGACCTGGTTGACGGCCGAGGTGATGCCCTCCTCCATCCCCATGTCGAGCACCTTCTGGAGGTCCTCGACGGAGGGGTACGTCGCCACCATCACCATCCGCGTACCGGTCCCGGTCGCGACGAGGTCGACCGTGCTGCTCCCGACCGGGGCGGACTCCTGCGGCTCGCCGTCGGCGTCCGCGAAGCCGTCGTCGTACGCGAGGCGGGTGGGCTTGTCGACCTCGGTGATGTCCCAGTAGCCCGGGTAGACCTCGCCGTCGGGACCCGTCATGTGGTACTTCACCCGGGCTCCCGGCGTGAGCTCGTGCTCGGTGAAGGTGGCCGGGTGCGAGGGCGGGCCCCACCAGCGCTCGAGCTGGCGCGGGTCCTCCCAGATCTGCCAGACCCGGTCCACCGGGGCGGCGAACTCGGAGGTCACGGTGAGGGTGCGGTGGTCGAGGTCCTTGGCTACGTCGAGCACGGGCATGTCAGCTCTCCTTCGGTGGGGTTGGGGTTGGGGTTGGTGTGGTGTCGGTGCCGGAGCCGTCCAGCAGGTCGTCGATCCGGCCGATGCGTCCGCGCCAGACCTCCTCGAACTCGGCGAGCAGTGCGGTGACGGACCTGACGGCCTCCACCTCGCCGCTCGCGAGCTGCTCGCGTCCGCTGCGTCGCTTGGAGACGAGGCCGGCGCGCTCGAGCACCGCGACGTGCTTCTGCACGGCCGCGAAGCTCATCGGGTAGTGCTGGGCCAGCGCCGAGACGGAGTGCTCGCCGGCCAGGACACGACGCAGGATGTCGCGCCGGGTGCGGTCGGCCAGGGCATGGAAGAAGGCGTCCGCCCGGTCCTCCGCGTCACTGGTCACGGAACCAACGTACAACCATCTAGTTGTACGTTGTCAAGGGTGAAGTGCCAGGAAGCGCCCGGTCAGGTGAGAAGGAGGGGGACGGCGACCAGCACCGACCACAGCAGCTGTCCGACCCCGGTCTGCTGGAGCACCGGGACGAGCGCGGGCCCGACGGCGCCGCCGAGGACGGTGCGCACGGGCGGGGCCATCCGCAGCAGGAACCCGAGGCCGACCAGGGCCCACCAGGTGGTGGCGGCGGCCACCGCGACGACCGCCAGCGCGGCGGCCAGCACGAGCAGGGCGTAGAGCCCGCGGGTGCGCTCGGCGCCGAGCTTGACCGCGAGGGTGCGCTTGCCGGCCTCGACGTCGGTGGGGATGTCGCGCAGGTTGTTGGCCACCAGGATCGCGCAGGCCAGCGCGCCGACACCGACGGCGGCGTACAGGGCGGCCCACTCGAAGGTCTCGGTCTGGACGTACGTCGTCCCGATCACCGCCACCAGCCCGAAGAACACGAAGACCATCACCTCGCCGAGCCCGAGGTAGCCGTAGGGCCGCGAGCCGCCGGTGTAGAACCACGCGGCGAGCACGCAGACGAGGCCGACGGCGACGAGCCACCACGCGGTGGTCGCGGCCAGGACGAGACCGGCCACGGCGGCGACCCCGAACGCCGCGAAGGCGGCCGCCTTGACCGAGCCGGGGGAGGCCACGCCGGAGCCGACGAGGCGCATCGGGCCGACCCGGTCGGCGTCGGTGCCGCGGATGCCGTCGGAGTAGTCGTTGGCGTAGTTGACGCCCACCTGCAGCGCAAGTGAGACCACGAGGGCCAGCAGGGCCTTCCACCAGACCGCGCCGTCGACGTACGCCGCGACCCCGGTGCCTGAGAGCACGGGGGCGACGGCAGCGGGCAGGGTGCGGGGGCGGGCTCCGGCGAGCCAGTCAGACGGTGATGCCACCGGAGGATTCAAGCACCCGGGCTGACGGCCCCGGAGGGCGAGCCCGGCAGCCCGGGGCTGGCGGGCTGCTCGAGCGTCGGGGGGCCCACGGGCGGCGCGCCGTCGCCGTCCTGGTCGTGCTCGTCCTCGCTCGCGGCGGCGTCGGCCAGCACGTCGGCCGGGACGTTCTTCTCCAGGAACCGCCGGGCCATGGTCGTGGACGGGTGCAGCGCTGCGGCAGCGGCCGTGATGATGCCGCCGATGATCATCCAGCCGGTGGCGCCCCAGTTCATCGCGAGGAACGTGAAGAGGGCGGGTGCCCAGACCCGGCCCAGCGTGCCGCCGAGCTCGGCGGCGCCCTGGTACTCACCGCGGCGGCGGGGGTCCATCAGCTCGGCCTCGAAGGTCCAGCTCGCCGCCGAGAGGAAGAGCTCGGCACCGGTCAGGGTGATGTGCCCCATGAAGAACAAGGTGATGGTCACCCAGCCGATCGACTCGTGGGTCGACAGCGTGATGACGCACGAGATCACGAAGAAGACGGTCGAGATGCGGATGGCCCGCAGCGCCGTACGGGTGTCCTTGATCCCGCGGGCCGCGGCCATCGGCAAGAAGATGCACATCACCGTGTTGGTGCCGAACAGGAACGCCAGCACCACCCACGGGGCGTCGGTCTTCTCCACGAGCCACAGCGGGATGACGAGGTTGAGGATCACCTGGTTGGTCCACAGGACCCCCGTGAAGACCGTGACGGCCAGCCAGCCCACGTTGCGCATCGGTCCGGGGCCGGGGATCTTGACCTTGCGCTCGTCGGCGGTCTTGAGGTCGTGCGGGGCCTTCGGCAGGCGCGTGGCGATGTTGTAGGCGTTGAACATGAAGACGGCGGCGGTGAACCACGGGACCGCGGTCAGCAGGGTGATCGACTCGAAGGCCAGCGCGATGCCGCCCACGAGCGAGCCCAGGGTGAAGCCGGCGTTGAGCGCCGAGTACATGTAGGCGCGTGACTTGACCCGCTCGCCCGGGGGCAGGACGTCGATCGTGTAGGCCCCGTGCGCGGTGCCGCCGAGGGCGCCGATGACGTCCATCACGACGGCCATGGCGATGTACTGCGCGAAGTTGTCGATGAAGGGCCACACGGCGAACATCGAGGCCTGTCCCACCGAGCTGATCGCCCAGCAGCGCTTCGGACCGATGCGGTCGACGAGCAGGCCCATCGGGTAGGCGGCGATGAAGCCGGCGACGCCGGCGATGGTGAGGCCGAGGCCGACCTGGGCGGCCGTCAGGCCGACGATCTGGGTGAAGAAGACGGCCGACCCAGCCATGAACGTGCCCTCGCCGAGGGCGAAGAGCAGCGACTGGGTCGCCAGCCGACCGGCCAGCGGCGACGGAGGCGTCGCCTGGTGCTTGACCGTCGTCAGGATGTTCATCGGGTGGCTGTGGTCCTCTCCGAGACCCCTCGATCGGAGGGGGACGTGCTGCACGTGGTGGTGGTCGCGAGCGGCGACCCGGCAGTGTGACCGATACCGGTGGCTGGGTGGTACTCGGCGCGCTGGGTGGCCCTTGGCGTTCATTCTCACCCCGGGACTAGCGTGCGTCTCGTGAATTTCTTGAGGCCGGTGCGGGGAGAGCCCTCAGAGGTGGTCGCCGCGCTGCGCGACTGGCTGGCCGTGATGGCCGAGCCGACGCCGCTCGTGGTGGAGACCTCGGGCTCCACCGGCGCCCCCAAGCGGGTGGAGATCGCCCGCCACGCGGTCCTCGCCTCGGTGCATGCGTCCGCCCGACGGCTGGGCGCGAGCGGCCAGTGGCTGCTGGCGCTGCCGGCGGCGTACGTCGCCGGCGTGCAGGTCATCTGCCGGTCCCTGGTCGCCGGCCACGAGCCCGTCCTCGTCGATGGCTCCTTCGCGGACGCCCTGGTCGCGATGCCGCACCACCGCGACGTGCCTGTCTTCACCTCGCTCGTCCCCACCCAGCTCCACCGGCTGCTCGACGACGAGCGCGAGGTCGAAGCGCTGCGCGCCCTGCACACGATCCTGCTCGGCGGCGGCCCCATCGACCCGTCCCTGCGCCGGCGGGCCGAGGAGGCCGGTCTGCACCTCGTCGCGACGTACGGCGCCAGCGAGACCGCCGGCGGCTGCGTCTACGACGGCCACCCGCTCGACGGGGTCGCGGTCGCGATCGGCACCGACGGGCGGATCCGGATCGGGGGCCCGACGCTCTTCGAGGGCTACGTGGGCGACCCGGAGCTCACCGCGAGCACCCTCGTCGACGGGTGGTACCTCACCGCCGACGCCGGGCGCCTCGGTGAGGACGGCCGGCTTCAGGTGCTCGGGCGCCTCGACGACGTCGTCGTCAGCGGCGGGGTCAACGTGCCCCTGCCCGCCGTCGCCCGGCGGCTGCGCGAGCACCCCGCGGTCGAGGTCGCCGAGGTGCTGGGCGTCGAGGACGCGGAGTGGGGACACCGGGTGGTCGCCTTCCTGGTCGGTGACGACGTCGGCGCCGTCGAGCTCGAGGAGGTCCGCGACTGGGTCGGCGAGGCCCACCCGCGCTCCTGGGCGCCGCGGCAGGTGGTCGCGCTCGAGGCGCTGCCGCTGCTCGACAACGGCAAGGTCGACCGCCGGGCGCTCGTCACCCGGGCGGGCGAGGGTCAGTGATGAGGGTCTTCAGCATCCCGCTGCGGACGCGCTTCCGCGGGATCACGGTCCGCGAGGGCGTGCTGCTCGAGGGTCCGGCCGGGTGGGGGGAGTGGAGCCCGTTCACGGAGTACGACGCCCCGACCTCGCGGCCGTGGCTGCGTGCCGCCGAGGAGGCCGCGGCCGGCGACTGGCCCGCCCCGTTGCGCGACGCCGTGCCCGTCAACGTCACGGTGCCCGCCTGCAGCCCCGAGCGGGCGCACCGGATCGTGACCGCCGGTGGGTGCACCACCGCCAAGGTCAAGGTCGCCGAGGTCGGGCAGACCCTCGGCGACGACGAGGCCCGGCTGGAGGCGGTGCGCGACGCGCTCGGCCCCGGCGGGATCATCCGCATCGATGCCAACGGCGGCTGGGACGTCGACGGGGCCGTGGGCGCCATCCGGCTCCTGGAGCGCGCCGCCGGCGGCCTGGAGTACGTCGAGCAGCCCTGCGCGAGCGTCGAGGAGCTGGCCGCCGTACGCCGAGCGGTCGACGTGGCCATCGCCGCCGACGAGTCCATCCGCCGGGCCGAGGACCCCTACCGGGTGCGGGACCTGGAGGCCGCCGACATCGCGGTGCTCAAGGTGCAGCCGCTGGGCGGGGTGCACGCCTGCCTGCGCATCGCCGAGGACATCGGGCTGCCCGTCGTGGTCTCCAGCGCGGTCGAGTCGAGCGTCGGCATCGCCGCCGGGGTGGCGCTGGCGGCCTCCCTGCCGGAGCTGCCGCACGCCTGCGGGCTCGCCACCGTGCAGCTGCTCACCGACGACGTGGCGACCGAGCCGTTGCTGCCTGTCGGCGGGATGCTGCCCGTGCGCACCCCGGTGGTGGACCCGGACGCCCTGGACAGGCTGGCCGCGGACCCCGATCGGACCGCCTGGTGGGAGCGGCGGCTGGCGACGGTGCGGCAGGATCGGTCCTCGTGAACCCCTCCACCGGCCCGTCGACCCGCCTGGCTCGAGAGGTCGTCTCCGCGCTGATGACGGCCGGTGTGCGGGAGGTCGTGCTCTGCCCGGGGTCGCGCAACGCGCCGCTGTCCTTCGCCGTCCACGACGCCGCCCGCGCCGGGCTGCTGCGGCTGCACACCCGCATCGACGAGCGGGCCGCCGCCTTCCTGGCCCTGGGGCTGAGCAAGGTCGGCTCCCGGGCCGCGGTCGTGTGCACGAGCGGTACGGCGGTCGGCAACCTGGTGCCCGCCGTGATGGAGGCCGCGCACGCCGGGATCGACCTCGTCGTGGTGACCGCCGACCGGCCTGCGCGGATGCGCGGCACCAGCGCCAACCAGTCCACCGACCAGGTCGGGGTCTTCGGCACCTTCGCCCCCACGACCGTCCTCCAGCCGGGCGAGGGCGCCGCCGTCGCAGCCGTCGAGGTCCCGGCCCCCGGAGGGCCGGTGCACCTCAACGTCCACCTCGACGAGCCGCTCCTGCCCGAGGAGCCCTGGGCCGACGCCGCCGCCGATGCGTGGGAGAGGACGTGGCGCGACGAGCACGTGGAGGCAGTCGAGCTCCCTGCGGGCCCCCGCACCGTCGTGGTGGCCGGCGACGACGCGGGCCCACCGGCCCGGGTGCTGGCCGAGGCCGCGGGGTGGCCGCTGCTGGCCGAGCCGACCAGCGGCGCGCGCACGGGTGACCACGCCATCCGGACCTACCGCCTGCTGCTGGGCAGCGAGCTGGGCGACCGCATCGAGCGGGTGGTGGTCGCGGGCCACCCCACGCTGTCCCGGCCGGTCACCCGGCTGCTCGGTCGCGAGGACGTCGAGGTCGTGTCCCTGCGCTCACGCGGCCTCTGGTCGCAGCGCCCGTTCCCGGTCCGCCTGGAGGCCGACCGGTTCCGGGCGGACCCGGGCGACCCGTCCTGGCTGGAGGAGTGGCGCGAGGCGGACCGGTCGGTGGGACGCCAGCTGGACCGGCTGCTGGCCACCGAGCCCGAYCTCACGCCGTACGAGGTGGCCGGGGCCGTCAGCCGGGCACTGCCGGCCGGCGGGCTGCTCCACGTGGGCGCCTCGAGCCCGATCCGGGACCTGGACCTGATGGTCGCGCGCTACGCGGTGGGCGATCGCCGCAAGGTCATCGCCAACCGCGGCCTGGCCGGCATCGACGGGACCGTGTCGACGGCGATCGGCGCCGCCCTGGGCCGTCCGCGCAGCACCCGCGCGCTGGCCCTGATGGGCGACGTGACCTTCCTGCACGACGCCACCGGCCTGGTCCTCGGGCCCCGCGAGGAGCGGCCCGACCTCACGATCGTGGTCGTCAACGACAACGGCGGCTCCATCTTCAGCATGCTCGAGCAGGGGGCCGACGAGCACTCCGAGGCGTTCGAGACGCTCTTCGGCACGCCGCACGGCGTCGACCTGGCCAGCCTGTGCGCCGCGTCCCGCACCCCGCACCTGCGGGTCGCCAGCCTCCCGGAGCTCGAGCAGGCACTCGCCTCGCCCAACGGGGGCGTCGAGGTGGTCGAGGCCGTCGTCCGGCGCGACAACCGACGCGCCCTCGACGCCAGGATCAGGACGCTCCGGCCGGAACCTCGCTGAAGGTCGTCCCCACCAGGGTGGGC
This sequence comes from Nocardioides sp. P4_G4, assembly GCF_056401085.1. Lineage (NCBI taxonomy): Bacteria > Bacillati > Actinomycetota > Actinomycetes > Propionibacteriales > Nocardioidaceae > Nocardioides > Nocardioides sp. P4_G4. The sequence continues at coordinate 15,966 of NZ_JBFUKA010000028.1, read as the reverse complement.
CGGCCCCGGTCGGGCAGGTGCACGAGCCCGACGGCGAGCTCGTCGACGACCAGGACGCCGCCCCGTCCGGCACGCAGCCGGCCGTACGGCGGGTTCCACCGCACCGCGAGGTCGGGGCGTCCGCGCAGCCGGGTGACGACGCGCAGCGCCACCACCGCCAGGCTGCCGTCCGCGGCCGAGACCACCCGGACCGGCGCGTCCACGGCGCTCGCCCGGACCTCCCAGTCCCGGAAGATCGCCCGCGAGCCCAGGTCGGCCATGGCCCGCCGCCAGGCGCGAGAGGCCTCGTCGACCACCAGCCCGTCCTCGTCGCCGTCGGTGAGGAAGGCGCGCCAGGCGTCGCGCGCGTCGGTCGCGGCGTCGCGTGCGCGCCCGGTCGGCAGCGTGGTGGGACGGCCGGGCTCCGGGAGGTCGCCGGTGACGTCGGCCCGTGCCTCCACCAGCCACGGGGAGGTCACCGACTCACGGACCAGCACGTGCACCTCCGGGTCACCGCCGGGCGTCCGGGCCGCGACCATGGCCCACATCGGGTAGGCGTCGAACCGGGCGGCGTAGACCCGCAGGCCGGTGTGGTCCGCCGGGCGCCCCGGCCCCAGCCGCATCACCCGGCGTGCCGCCGTCTCGTAGCGGTCGACCGCCAGCGCCAGCCCCCGGTCGGCGGCGCGCCACGGGCCGTAGCGGTAGCCGGGCGGACCGGCGGCCCGCAGCGCCCGCGCCCGCCGCCCGTCGTACGACGCGTAGAGCGCCGGCAGCTCGGCCGCGGTGAGCGACACCTTGGTGCGGGACAGGGTGGCGGTCGCCTCGGTGGACCGCTCGGGGAGCTGGCAGCCCCCGGCCAGGAGGACGACGACGACCGAGAGGGCGGTGGCGCGGCTGCGGCGTCCGGCCCTGCGCGCCCCGGCGTGGCGGGCGGGTGCGGCCGCGGGACGGGGGGTGCCCGACGGTCGGGACCGGCGGGACCGACGGGGACGCAGCAGCTCCACGGCCACCACCAGGAGCAGCAGCCCGACGCCCGCGACACCCAGCGCGGCGACGTACGCCCCCTCGACGGTGATCCCGAAGGAGACCGACGTGGGGCCCACGCCGCCGAGCGGGGCGATGACCCACTGCGCGGCGGAGGCGGTCCGGTCGAGGGCGAGCTCCTGGGCACCGGCGCCGCGCATCGACCGGGTCCAGAAGTCGGCGTCCTCGGGGTGCTCGCGTCGGCCGGAGCCGACCTCGTCCGACACGACGCCCTCGCGGGTGACGCCCTCGAGGCGCACGCGGGGGGAGTGGCCGACGAAGTCCGCCACGTCGACCGGGTGCGCGGTCCCGATGAAGACCCCGTCCGGGGCCTGGGCCCGCAGGGTCACCGTGACGCCGTCCCAGGCCAGCAGGTCCGGCGCCGTGAGGACGGGGCGGCCGTCCGCACCGAGGGCAGCAGGCCGGGTGAAGACGGTGTCGTCGGAGCCGACGTACGCCGCGGCTCCCGCCCCGGCGAGCAGGAGAGCGAGCCCGATCAGGGCCACCACGATCCTCCCGAGTCGACGCACGCCGGAATCATCCCTGACACGTGGTGCTGGCAGACTCTGCGGGTGGAGATCGCCCTGTTCCTCGTCGCCCTCGTGATCGTGGTCCTCGCGGGGACGGCGCTCGCCGAACGGTTCGACCTGCCGGCCCCCCTGCTCCTGATCGTCGTCGGTGTCATCGGCACCTACCTGTCGTTCGTGCCCGAGGTGCGCCTCGACGCCGAGGTGGTGCTCCTCGGCTTCCTGCCGCCCCTGCTGTACGCCGCCGCGCTGCAGACGTCGCTGGTCGACTTCAACGCCAACCGACGGTCGATCCTGCTGCTGTCGGTCGGGCTGGTGCTCTTCACCGCGTTCGGCGTCGGTGCCGTGGTCCACTGGTTGGTCCCGGCGATCTCCTGGCCACTGTGCATCGCCATCGGCGCGGTCGTGGCCCCGCCCGACGCGGTCGCCGCCACCGCCATCGGGCGGCGGATCGGGCTGCCGCGGAGGATCGTGACCATCCTGGAGGGCGAGTCGCTGCTCAACGACGCGACCGCCCTGGTCTCGCTGCGCACCGCCCTGGCCGCCAGCTCCGTGGGCGTGGCGGCGCTCGACGTCGGCCTCGACTTCCTGTGGGCCTCGCTGGGCGGCGCACTGCTCGGCTTCGGGGTCTTCTTCGTGGTCGCCAAGATGCGGCGCCTTGTCACCGACCCGCTCATGGACACCGCCATCTCGCTGGTCACGCCGTTCGCGGCGTACCTCCTCGCCGAGGAGCTGCACTCCTCGGGGGTCATCGCGGTCGTGGTCACCGGCCTGCTTCTCGGGCACAAGGCGCCCGTCATCCAGACCGCCCAGTCCCGGATCGCGGAGCGCATCAACTGGCGCACCATCGCCTTCCTGCTGGAGAACACCGTCTTCCTGCTCATCGGCCTCCAGGCCCGCTGGATCCTCGAGGGCGTCGCCGAGAGCGAGCTCTCGGGCGAGCTGATCGCGCTCGTGTGCGGGGCGGCGCTCCTCACCACGGTGGTGCTGCGCATGGTGTGGGTCTTCGCCACCCGCTACCTGCTCGTCCGACCGGGCCCGGACCCCGACAGCGGCCAGCTGCCGCCGTGGCAGTACACCTTCGTCCTGGGCTGGGCCGGGATGCGCGGGGTGGTCACCCTGGCGGCCGCCTTCGTGATCCCCGAGGACACCGAGCACCGCGAGGTGCTGCTGCTCATCGCCTTCACCGTGGTGGCCGGGACCCTGTTCATCCAGGGCCTCTCCCTGCCGTGGGTGGCCCGCACCCTCCAGGTCCCCTCACCCGATCCGCTCGACGACGCCCTGGCCCGCGCCTCGGTGCTGCAGCAGGCCTCCAAGGCCGGCTTCAAGGAGCTGGACAAGCTGGAGACCGAGGACCCGCACGGCGTGCTCGACCAGATCCGCCAGCGGGTGGAGCAGCGCAACTTCGCGGCCTGGGAGCGGCTGTCGACCACGGCGGGCCAGGAATCGCCCAGCGACCTCTACGCCCGCGTCCGGCTGGCCATGATCAACGCCGAGCGGGGCCGGGTGCTGGAGATCCGCAGCACCGGCGCGGTGGCCAGCGACGTCATCCGCGAGGTGCTCGCGGTGCTCGACGTCGAGGAGTCGATGCTCGACGTGGCCACTGCCGACGAGGAGGAGCGCGAGGAGGGCCGCAACGCCCGGCTCGTGCGGGGCGACACCTGCCCCCACCTCGACGAGACCCCGGCCCAGCCGCCGACGTCGGTCGGCGACGACCTGGTCTGCGCGCAGTGCGTCGAGGCCGGGGTCCACTGGGTGTCCCTGCGCCGCTGCCTGACCTGCGGTCTCGTGGCCTGCTGCGACTCCTCGCCCTTCCGGCACGCCACCGAGCACTTCCACGAGACCACGCACCCGGTCATGCAGTCGGCCCAGCCCGGCGAGGACTGGCGCTGGTGCTACGTGCACCACCTCACCGGCTGAGCGGCACGGCGTACGGATCGTGGCCGTGAGGCTGTGTCGAAGTCCCCGCTCAGGCGGGGACTCTCGCGCTTTGTGACGGTTGCAACCGTCACAAAGCAACAGACTCCCCGCTCAGGCGGGGACTTCGACACCGGGTCCCGCCGCCCGAAATGCGACGACGCGCCGCCCCGCCGGAGCGGGACGACGCGTCGTACGTGGTGCGGAGGAGCAGTGGCCCGAAGGCCTGGGGCTCAGGCCTGCCAGACCCGGACCCAGTCGACGTTCATCGACTGGGGGAGCTTGCTGTCCTTACCGATCTTGGAGATCTCGTAGTCCGACGCGAGCATGCTCAGGATCGGGTACTGCGGCTGACCCGAGACGCCCACCTTGGTGCGGTAGGTCTCCTGGCCGTCGATGCGGAAGATGTAGACGCTGGGCGTCCACTCGACCGAGAACACGTGGTAGTTCTTCGACCAGCCGTCACGCTTGTTGGCCAGGAAGGACGTGGGGTCCTTGAGCCAGGAGCCGGTCTTGACGCCCTGGCCCTTGCTGTTCTTCGAGTAGACGAACGACGTCAGGCCACCCTCGGGGTGCTTGTCGCCGAAGTACTCGATGACGTCGATCTCGGCGCCGGTCAGGCGCGGGTCGTTGGCACCGTTGACGCTGGCGGCGGGCTGCATCCAGAACGCGCCGTGCTGGCCACGCATCTTCTGGAACTTGATGCGCGCAGCGGCGAAGCCGTACTTGAAGGAGAAGCCGCCCTGGGTGCCGATGTGGCCGTTGAGGCGGTAGGCGAACTTGCCGGTCGACTTGCCGTCCTTCTTGGCGACGCACTTGTCGGAACGGGCCGGGTCCTTGATGACGCTCAGGCGGGCGGTGCCGCCACCGACGGAGACGGCGCGCGCGTCACCCTTGGAGCAGGCGCGCAGGCTCTCGGGCTCGTAGCCGCTGCCGCGCTGGTTCCAGACCGGGTTCAGGCTGCTGCCCGAGAACTCGTCGGTCCAGGTCGGGGTGAGCCAGCGGCCGGTGCTGACCGACTTGCTGGTGCCGCCCTTGGAGCCCTTGAAGGGCAGCGCGGTGGCGCGGTAGGTCAGCGCGAGGCCGCCCTTGGAGATGGGGGCACCGAAGTTGGCGACGCCCTTCTTCGTGAGCTTGGACTTCTTGACCGTCTTCCACTTGCTGCCCTTCTTCACCTCCAGGGCGACGGGGCGGCCCACCTTGGCGGGACGGACGGTGGCGGTCAGGCCGGCCTTGGCCGAGTTGGCGGAGGCGGGGGACTTGCCCTGCGCGACGATCTGGGGCAGCGCCACCAGGCTCACGCGGGTCTTGCCCTTGGCCCGACGCTCGCTGACGGAGGTCGAGATGGAGTCGTTGGTGTCGGCACTCGACGAGCTGGTCTGCGTGACCAGGATCATCGAGGCGGGCATCAGCAGCGCGAGCAGGGATCCTGCCAGGGCGCGGCGTCCAGACATGGGTTCTCTCAATCGGTCGGGTGCGTTTGTCATTCCCCCACAGCACTCGAGGGCGACCACACCCTAACTTTGATCCCCTGAAGACCTGCATCGAACGCCGCGACCGGACACAGACGGTCGGAATGCGGGATCCGTGCCTACTGTGGGGGGATGCGCCTCACGAAGTTCGGTCACGCCTGCGTCCGCATCGAGCACGACGGGGCCGTCGTGGTCCTCGATCCGGGAGTGTTCAGCGAGCCCGAGGCGCTCGACGGCGCCACCGGCGTGCTCATCACGCACGAGCACGCCGACCACGTGCACCCCGACCTGCTGCGCCGCTCCGACGCGCCGATCTGGACGATCGAGGCGGTGGCCCGGCTGCTGCGGGAGCAGGCACCCGACGTCGCCGAGCGGGTGCGCGTCGTACGACCCGGGGAGCACCTCGAGGTGTCCGGGCTCGCCGTCGAGGTGGTGGGGGAGAAGCACGCGGTCATCCACCCCGACTACGACCGGTTCGACAACTCCGGCTACCTGCTGACCGTGGGTGGGGAGTCGGTCTACCATCCCGGCGACGCGCTGACCGCCCCCGGACGCCCGGTCGACCTGCTGCTCGCCCCGGTGAGCGCGCCGTGGCTCAAGGTCGGGGAGGCGATCGACTTCGTCCGCGAGGTCGGGGCGCCACGCTCCCTGGGCATCCACGACCGCGTCTACAGCGACATCGGGCTCGACATGGTCGCCTCGCACATGGCCAACCTGCTGCCCGAGGGCCAGGAGTACCTGCGCCGTCAGCCCGGCGAGGACCTCTGATCCAGATCCGGCCCGACAGTCCGGGTCAGATCCGGCCCGAGAGCGCGTCGCGGACCGGGACGAACTTGGCCTGGGCCTCGGCGAGCTCCGCCTCCGGGTCGGAGCTGCCGACCACGCCGCACCCGGCGAACAGCCGCACCGTCGCCCCCTGGACCAGCGCCGAACGCAGGGCGATGCCCCACTCGCCGTCGCCGGTGGCGTCGATCCAGCCCACCGGACCCGCGTAGCGGTCACGGGCCATTCCCTCGATCTCGTCGATCAGGGCGACGGCCTCCTGGGTGGGGGTCCCGCCGACCGCGGCCGAGGGGTGCAACGCCTCGGCCAGCTGGAGGGAGGAGACGGTGGCGGCGTCGTGCACGACCCCGGCCACGTCGGTGGCCAGGTGCATCACGTTGGGCAGGTGCAGGACGAACGGCGCCTCGGGCACGTTCATCGACGAGCAGTGCGGCTCGAGGGCGTCGGCAACGGAGCGGACGGCGTACTCGTGCTCCTCGAGGTCCTTGGAGGACCGGGCCAGCGTCGCGGCGAGCGCCAGGTCGCGCTCGTCGTCTCCGGTACGCCGGATGGTGCCGGCGAGCACCCGCGAGGTGACCAGGCCGCGCTCGCGACGCACCAGCATCTCGGGGGTCGCGCCGAAGAGGCCGTCGACGTGGAAGGTCCAGCACATCGCGTAGTCGGTGGCCAGCCGGTGCAGCGCCCACCGGACGTCGAGGGGCTCGTCGCAGGTGGCGATGAGGTCCCGGGCGAGGACGACCTTCTCGAGGTCCCCGGCGTTGATCCGGGCGACGGCGTCGGCCACGACGGACATCCACTCCTCGCCGTTGAGTGCCCCGTCGGCGAAGCTCAGGCCCACGGGGGCGCACGGCACCTCGGCCCGCGCCAGGACGGGCGCGGCGGCGAGCGGCTCGTCCCCGATCGTGGTCACCCAGGCACGGTCGCCGCGGCGGCCGAGCACTACCCGGGGCACGACGAGCACCGAGTCGCCCGGGTCGTCGGCGAAGCCGAAGGAGCCGAAGGCGACCAGTCCGGTGCCCGGCTCGACCACCTCGTCGGTGACGACGGCGCGCGCCGTCGTCTCGGCCCACCACTTGTCCGCGTCGCGGAAGCGCGCCGTGCCGCGGGTGCGCACCTGGGCGGCCACGCCCCATCCGACCAGGCCCTCGCCGTTGCGCAGCCAGGTGACCGGTGCGTCGGCGGGCAGCAGGTCGAGGAGCCGGGTCGAGTCGGGGTCCCCGAGGTCGACCGCGGTCGTCCGCACCACCAGGGGGCTGGACGGGGTCGCCGTGGGGGTGGTCGCCGCACTCGTCACGACCCGGAGCCTACGCGGGAACCCCTCGCCGCCAGGATGCAGGATCCGGGCGGTGACGGGGGTCGTGGCGGGGGTCACGCCCGTAGGTCGGTCAGGAGCGGTAGACGATCACCTTGTCGCCGAGGCGCACCTGGTCGAAGAGCCAGCGGACCCCGTCGTAGTCGCGCACGTTGACGCACCCGTGCGAGGCGCCGTTGTAGCCGGTGGCCGCGAAGTCGGGGGAGTAGTGCACCGCCTGCCCGCCGGAGAAGAACATGGCGAACGGCATCGAGGTGTTGTAGAGGCTGGAGACGTGGTCGCGGCTCTTGCGGAACACCGAGAACGCCCCCTCGCGCGTCGGCAGCTCGTCGGAGCCGAAGCGCACGTCGAAGCGGGTCTTGACCACGCCGTCGACGACCCAGCGCAACGACCGCGACGTCTTGTCGACACACATGGCGCGCCCGGTCATGCAGCGCGGGTCGAGCGTCGGGCCCTGGGGCACGATGTTGAAGAGCTCGGCCTTGGTGGGCTGCCGCGTCATCGAAGCCAGCCGGTCGAGGGTCCGTCGGTCGACCTCGCCGGTCACCGGGATCCGTCGCTTGTCCTGGAACCCGCGCACGGCCTCGGTGGTGCGGGCGTCGTAGACGCCGGTGACGTCGCCGGTCCACCAGCGCAGCTGCTCGAGCCGGGCCTGGAGGCGGCGCACGGCCAGGCCGCGGTCGCCGGCGGCGAGCAGGGCGGGGCCCGGCGTGTAGATGTTGTGCAGGGCCTCGCGGGTGGGGTCGGTGGTGACGGCGACCAGGGTCGACCAGGTCCGCTCGTCGACGCGGCCGGTGGTCTCGCGGTGCCGACGGGCCTGGAAGGTGCGCACCCCGTCCCGGGTCTGGGCGTCGAAGCGGCTCGTCACGACCTCGGAGTGCAGGCCGAGCTGGTGGAGGCGGCTCTGCAGCTCGCRCACCCGCCAGCCCGTGTCGCCGAGGCGCAGGGGGGTGAAGGCCGCCCTGGCGGCCGGCGTGCCTGCGTCCGTGGCACCGGCCGGAGCGGTGAGAGAGGTCGCGCCGACCACCGCGAGGCCGACGGCGAGCACCATCGCCAGCAGGAGGCCGGCGGCGGTGGTGAGGGGCGTCCGGCGAACGGGCGTCGGGGTGAGAGGCATGGGGTCTCCGAGGTAGGCGAGTGTCGTCATCGTAGAGACGCCCACCGACGGCGTGCGGTTGCGTCCGCACTACGCTCGCGGCGTGGCCCGTGCAGAGCTCGACAAGCAGCCGACCGACGTCCGACGCATGTTCGACGCGGTCGCCCAGCGCTACGACGTCACCAACGACGTGCTCTCGCTGGGCCAGGACCGGCGCTGGCGGCGCGAGGTCATCGACGCCGTCGCCCCGTCGTACGGCGACCGGGTGCTCGACCTCGCGGCCGGCACCGGCACGTCCAGCCAGCCGTTCGCGGACGCCGGCGCCCACGTCGTGCCCTGCGACTTCTCGCTCGGGATGCTCCGGGTCGGCAAGCGGGCGCGGCCGCACCTGCCCTTCACGGCCGGCGACGGCACCCGCCTGCCGTTCGCGGACGGCACCTTCGATGCGGTCACCATCTCCTTCGGGCTGCGCAACATCGTCGACCCCGAGGCCGGGCTGCGCGAGATGCGCCGGGTGACGCGCCCGGGCGGGCGCCTGGTGGTGTGCGAGTTCAGCAGCCCGACCCTGCGGCCGTTCCGCACCGTCTACATGGAGTACCTGATGAAGGCGCTGCCGGCGATCTCGCGGGCCGTCTCGTCCTCCCCGGACGCCTACGTCTACCTCGCCGAGTCCATCCGGGCGTGGCCCGACCAGCAGGGGCTGGCTGCGATGATCGGCGCCGCCGGGTGGCAGACCCCGCAGTGGCGCAACCTCTCGGGCGGCATCGTCGCCCTGCACCGCGCGACCGCCTGACGCCCGTCGCGACCCCCGCGCCACCCCTGCACGACCCCTGCGTGACGCGGCGCACACCGCGTCCTACACTGTGGTCTGCGCCACTAGTGAACTAGTTCACAAAGTCACATGCGACCTCGTCGTGGTGGCTCGGGCGTGACTGCTCAGGCGACTGTTGCTTGCTTAGGGGACATGGGAGGGGCAGGTTCGATGGAGCTCTACACGCCGGTACTCGTGCTCGCGGCACTCGCCGCGGCCTTCGCGGTGGGCTCGGTCGTGATGAGCTCTCTCGTCGGACCCAAGCGCTACAACCGCGCCAAGCTCGACTCCTACGAGTGCGGCATCGAGCCCACGCCGCAGCCGGTCGGCGGTGGGCGGTTCCCGGTGAAGTACTACATCACCGCGATGCTCTTCATCGTCTTCGACATCGAGATCATCTTCCTCTACCCGTGGGCCGTGCACTTCGACGCCATGAAGCTCTTCGGGCTCATCGAGATGGTCATCTTCATCGCCACGGTGTTCGTGGCCTACGCGTACGTCTGGCGTCGCGGCGGACTGGAGTGGGACTGACCTGATGGGTATCGAAGAGAAGCTTCCGAGCGGCGTGCTGCTGACCACCGTCGAGGGCGTCGCCGGCTACATGCGCAAGGCGTCCTTCTGGCCGGCGACCTTCGGCCTGGCCTGCTGCGCCATCGAGATGATGACGTCGGGCGGCCCGAAGTACGACCTGGCCCGCTTCGGCATGGAGGTCTTCCGCGCCAGCCCGCGCCAGGCCGACCTGATGATCGTCGCCGGCCGGGTCAGCCAGAAGATGGCGCCCGTCCTGCGCCAGATCTACGACCAGATGGCCGAGCCCAAGTACGTCCTCGCGATGGGCGTCTGCGCCAGCTCGGGCGGCATGTTCAACAACTACGCGATCGTGCAGGGCGTCGACCACGTCGTCCCCGTCGACATGTACCTCCCCGGCTGCCCGCCGCGCCCCGAGATGCTCATCGACGCGATCCTCAAGCTCCACGACCAGGTGCAGGCCACCAAGCTCGGCGCCAACCGGCTCGCCGAGATCGAGGAGCTCGAGACGCAGGCCCTCCGGGCGCTGCCGACCAGCCAGATGCGAGGCCTGCTGCGATGAGCAACCCGCTGGACAACCCCTCGGACAAGCCGGAGTCGGCGCACGTCGACCAGCCGGCCGTCGAGCAGTCCCCGGAGAACCTCCCCGCCCCCCGCGGCGAGGGCACCGAGGTGCGCTCGAGCGGCGAGCGCCGCGGCATGTTCGGTGTCTCCGGCACCGGCGACACGTCCGGCTACGGCGGCATGGTCGCGCCCATCGTCTTCCCCGCCCCCTCGCAGCGTCCGTACGGCGGGTGGTTCGACGAGGTCGCCGACGCGCTCGAGGCCAGGCTCGGCGCCACCGACCTGACCGCGGCGATCGAGTCGGTCGTCGTCCACCGCGGCGAGATCACCTTCCACGTGCGCCGTGAGGACCTGCCCTTCGTGGCGCAGATGCTGCGCGACGACGACGCGCTGCGCTTCGAGTTCTGCTCGGGCGTCAGTGGCGTGCACTACCCCGACGACACCGGACGCGAGCTGCACGCGGTCTACCACCTGCTCTCGATGACCCACAACCGTCGCATCCGCCTCGAGGTCTCGTGCCCCGACGCGGACCCCCACGTGCCCAGCCTGGTGAGCATCTACCCCACCAACGACTGGCACGAGCGTGAGACCTGGGACATGTTCGGGATCGTCTTCGACGGCCACCCCGCCATGACCCGGATCCTGATGCCCGACGACTGGCCGGGCCACCCGCAGCGCAAGGACTACCCCTTGGGCGGCATCCCCGTGGAGTACAAGGGTGGGTCCATCCCGCCGCCCGACCAGCGGAGGAGCTACAACTGATGTCCACCGACCAGGATCTGTACGCCGACCCCAGCGACACCAGCCAGGGCAAGGTCTTCACCGTCACCGGCCAGGACTGGGACTCGATCACCCAGGGCCTCGGCGACGCCGCCGACGAGCGGGTCGTCGTCAACATGGGACCCCAGCACCCGTCGACCCACGGCGTGCTCCGCCTGATCCTCGAGCTCGAGGGCGAGACGGTCACCGAGGCCCGCTGCGGCATCGGCTACCTCCACACCGGCATCGAGAAGAACATGGAGTACCGCTCCTGGGTGCAGGGCACGACGTTCGTCACGCGGATGGACTACCTCTCGCCGTTCTTCAACGAGGCGACGTACGTCCTGGGCGTGGAGCGCCTGCTCGACATCGAGGACGACATCCCCGAGAAGGCGCAGGTCATGCGGGTCCTCCTCATGGAGCTCAACCGCATCTCCTCCCACCTGGTCTGCATCGCGACCGGCGGCATGGAGATCGGTGCCCTCACCGTCATGACGATCGGCTTCCGTGAGCGCGAGCTGGTGCTCGACCTCTTCGAGCTGATCACCGGCCTGCGCATGAACCACGCGTTCATCCGCCCCGGCGGCGTGGCCCAGGACCTCCCGCCCGGTGCCCTCGACGAGATCCGCGACTTCGTCTCCCTGATGAAGAAGCGCCTTCCCGAGTACGCCGCCCTGTGCAACGCCAACCCCATCTTCAAGGCCCGCCTCGAGGGCGTCGGCCACCTCGACCTCGCCGGCTGCCTGGCGCTGGGTCTCTCCGGCCCCCCGCTCCGCTCCGCCGGCTACGCCTGGGACCTGCGCAAGACGCAGCCCTACTCCGGCTACGAGGACTACGACTTCGACGTCCAGACCTGGGACACCGCCGACGCCTACGGCCGCTTCCGGGTGCGCCTCGCCGAGATGGACGAGTCCCTGAAGCTCGTCGAGCAGGCGGCCCGCCGCCTCGCCGACCTCGAGGGCGCACCGGTGATGATCGCCGACAAGAAGATCGCCTGGCCCAGCCAGCTCTCGATCGGCTCCGACGGCATGGGCAACTCCCTCGACCACATCCGCCACATCATGGGCGAGTCGATGGAGGCGCTGATCCATCACTTCAAGCTGGTGACCGAGGGCTTCCGCGTGCCGGCCGGGCAGGCCTACGTCCCGATCGAGTCGCCGCGCGGCGAGCTCGGGGCCCACGTCGTCTCCGACGGCGGCACCCGGCCCTTCCGGACCCACTTCCGGGACCCGTCCTTCACCAACCTGCAGGCCACCAGCGTGATGAGCGAGGGCGGGATGGTCGCCGACGTCATCGTCGCCATCGCCTCGATCGACCCCGTGATGGGAGGGGTCGACCGATGAATCACCCCACGGAGTTCTCGATCTCCTCCGCTTCGCTCCTCCGCTCGACTACTCCGAGGGGACCCCGATGACCTCGAACGACCCCACGACCGCCCCGGCCGTGGATCCCGGCCTGGCGGTCAGCACCGCCTCCTACGCGGCGCCCAGCCCCGAGCGCTTCGGCGCCGACGACGGCGTGCTGGGGGCCGAGACACTGGTCGAGCTGCGCCAGATCGCGGGCCGCTACCCCGAGGCCCGGTCCGGCCTGCTGCCGATGCTGCACCTCGTGCAGTCGGTGGAGGGTCGGGTGACGCCCGAGGGCATCGAGGCGTGCGCCGAGATCCTCGGCATCTCCGCGGCCGAGGTGAGCGGGGTCGCGACGTTCTACACGATGTACAAGCGCAAGCCGGTGGGCGACTACCTCGTCGGCGTCTGCACCAACACGCTGTGCGCGGTGATGGGCGGCGACCTGATCTTCGAGCGGCTCAAGGAGCACCTCGACGTCGGCAACGACGAGACGAGCGCCGACGGCAAGGTCACCCTCGAGCACATCGAGTGCAACGCGGCCTGCGACTACGCCCCGGTGATGATGGTCAACTGGGAGTTCATGGACAACCAGACCCCGGACTCCGCCGTCCGGGTCGTCGACGACCTGCGCGCCGGCGCCGAGGTCCGCTCCACCCGCGGCCCGCGGCTGTGCTCCTGGAAGCAGGCCGAGCGGGTGCTCGCCGGCTTCCCCGACGACCTCGCCGACGAGGGGCCGTCCGCCGGCCCCGCGTCCCTGGTGGGCCTGGGCATCGCGCGCGACAACGGCTGGACCGCCCCGGGCGGCGAGGCCGCCGGCCGGACCGCCGCCGAGCCGGCCGAGTCCGCCACGGGTGCTGACGGCAGCCACGAGGCCGACCGCCAGGACTCCGAGGGCGCCGTCCAGCGCTCCGACGCCGACCTCAAGCACGAGGACGACGCCCAGGGAACCGAGGAGGCCACGTGACGAGCACCCTGACCCCCGTCCTCACCGACAACTGGGACGCCGAGCGCTCCTGGACGCTGGCGTCGTACGAGCAGCGCGGCGGCTACGAGGCCATGCGCACGGCGCTGGCGATGGACCCCGACGCGATCATCACCGCGGTCAAGGACTCCGGCCTGCGCGGCCGCGGCGGCGCAGGCTTCCCCACCGGGATGAAGTGGGGCTTCATCCCGCAGGACAACCCCAAGCCGAAGTACCTCGTGGTCAACGCCGACGAGTCCGAGCCGGGGACCTGCAAGGACATCCCGCTCATGATGGCCAGCCCGCACACCCTGGTCGAGGGCGTCATCATCAGCTCGTTCGCCATCCGCGCCAACCACGCCTTCATCTACGTGCGGGGCGAGGTGCTGCACGTCGTACGCCGCCTCCAGCGTGCCGTGCAGGAGGCCTACCTGGCCGGCCACCTCGGCAAGGACATCCACGGCTCGGGCTACGACCTCGACGTCGTCGTGCACGCCGGTGCCGGTGCCTACATCTGTGGCGAGGAGACGGCGCTCCTCGAGGGGCTCGAGGGTCGCCGCGGCCAGCCGCGCCTGCGCCCGCCGTTCCCCGCGGTCGCCGGCCTCTACGCCAGCCCGACCGTCATCAACAACGTCGAGTCCATCGCGTCCGTGCCGAGCATCATCGGCCGCGGCGCCGAGTGGTTCGCCTCGATGGGCACCGAGAAGTCCAAGGGCTTCGGCATCTTCAGCCTCTCGGGCCACGTCACCCGCCCCGGCCAGTACGAGGCCCCGCTGGGCATCACGCTGCGCGAGCTGATCGACCTCGCCGGCGGCATCCGCGAGGGTCACGAGCTCAAGTTCTGGACCCCCGGCGGCTCCAGCACACCGCTGCTCACCACCGACCACCTCGACGTGCCCCTCGACTTCGAGGGGGTGGGCGCGGCCGGCTCGATGCTGGGCACCCGCGCGCTCCAGCTCTTCGACGAGACCACCTGCGTCGTGCGCGCCGTGCTGCGCTGGACCGAGTTCTACAAGCACGAGTCGTGCGGCAAGTGCACCCCGTGCCGCGAGGGCACGTGGTGGCTGGTGCAGACCCTGGCCCGCCTCGAGAAGGGGGAGGGGGCGGAGTCCGACCTCGACCTGCTGCTCGACCAGTGCGAGAACATCCTGGGCCGCTCGTTCTGCGCCCTCGGTGACGGCGCGACCAGCCCGATCTCCAGCTCGATCAAGTACTTCCGAGACGAGTACCTCGCCCACCTCTCCCACGGTGGGTGCCCGTTCGACCCGAACGCATCGACGGCGTTCGCCCACACCGGAGCCACCGCATGACGACCACCCCGGCCAAGGTTGACCAGGTCACGCTGACCATCGACGGCGTCGAGGTCAGCGTCCCCAAGGGAACGCTGGTCATCCGCGCCGCCGAGCAGGTCGGCGTGCAGATCCCGCGGTTCTGCGACCACCCGCTGCTCGCGCCCGTGGGTGCCTGCCGCCAGTGCCTCGTCGACATCCCGGACGCCGGCAACGGCAAGCCGATCCCCAAGCCGCAGGCATCGTGCACGATCACGGTCGCCGAGGGCATGGTCGTCAGCACCCAGGCCACCAGCCCGGTGGCCGACAAGGCGCAGCAGGGGATCATGGAGTTCCTGCTCGTCAACCACCCGCTGGACTGCCCCGTCTGCGACAAGGGCGGCGAGTGCCCCCTCCAGAACCAGGCGATGTCCAACGGCCGCGGCGAGACCCGCTTCGAGGGGGTCAAGCGGACCTTCCCCAAGCCGATCAACCTCTCGGCGCAGGTGCTGCTCGACCGGGAGCGCTGCATCGTGTGCCAGCGCTGCACCCGGTTCTCCGACGAGATCGCCGGCGACCCGTTCATCGCCCTGGTCGAGCGTGGCGCGCAGCAGCAGATCGGCATCGCCGACGACGCGCCCTTCCTGTCCTACTTCTCCGGCAACACCATCCAGATCTGCCCGGTGGGGGCGCTCACCAGTGCGGAGTACCGCTTCCGCTCGCGCCCCTTCGACCTCGTCTCGACTCCCGGTGTGGCCGAGCACGACGCCTGCGGTGCGGCCATCCGGGTCGACCACCGTCGTGGCAAGGTCATGCGCCGGCTGGCCGGCAACGACCCCGAGGTCAACGAGGAGTGGATCAGCGACAAGGACCGCTTCGCCTTCCACTACGCCCGGCAGGACGACCGCCTCACCCACCCGATGGTGCGCGAGGACGGGGAGCTGCGCCCCGCGTCCTGGCCCGAGGCCTTCGCGGTCGCGGCCCGCGGCCTGCACGCCGCCGGCAGCGCGGCCGTCCTCCCCGGCGGTCGCCTGACCGCCGAGGACGCATACGCCTACGCCAAGTTCGCCCGCGTCTCCCTCGGCACCAACGACATCGACTTCCGGGCCCGGCCGCACACCGCCGAGGAGGCCGACTTCCTGGCCTCCCGTGTCGCCCTCTCCATGGACGTCACGTACGACGACCTCGAGCGCGCCTCGGTCGTCGTGCTGGCGGGCCTGGAGCCCGAGGACGAGGCCGCCACGATCTTCCTGCGGCTGCGCAAGGCGTCGAAGGGGTCGACCAAGGTCGTCGCCCTCGCGCCGTTCGCGACCCGCGGCCTCGGCAAGATGAAGGGCCGGCTGATCCCGACCGCCCCGGGTGGGGAGGCCGAGGCGCTGCGCGCGCTGGCCGAGGACGGCACCACCGCCCTCGACTCCGGCGGCGTCATCCTGGTCGGCGAGCGGCTCGCCCAGCACCACGGAGCCCTGACCGCCGCCGTCGAGCTGGCCCGCACGACCGGGGCGCGTCTCGCCTGGGTGCCGCGTCGTGCCGGGGACCGCGGTGCGGTCGAGGCCGGCTGCCTGCCCACCCTGCTCCCCGGCGGTCGCCCCGCCGGTGACCCCTCGGCCCGTGTCG
>NZ_JBFUKA010000027.1:0-44676 GCF_056401085.1 Nocardioides sp. P4_G4 | reverse complement strand
GCTTGCCACAAGCGGTGCAGAACGGCATGAACCCTCCTCGGGGCTGAGACCTGACGGTACTGGGAACCGCCAACCCTCAGGCGTGGCCTGAGGTTGACGGTTGTGACGAACCTACCAGCCAGGGGTGGGAGTGGGAGCCTCAGCCCTCGAGCCCGGCCTGGTACGCGGCGGCGTCGAGCAGACCCTCGACCTGGCCGGCATCCGAGGGTACGAGCTCGAAGAGCCAGCCGGCGGCGTACGGGTCGGTGTTGACCAGCTCGGGAGTCGCGTCGAGAGCGTCGTTGCGGGACACGACCTCACCGGTCAGCGGGGCGTAGACGTCGCTCACCGACTTGGTGGACTCCAGCTCGCCGCACGTCTCGCCGCCGGTCACCTGCGCCCCCACCTCGGGCAGCGACACGTAGACGATGTCGCCGAGCGCGTCCTGTGCGAAGTGCGTGATCCCGATGCGGACCGAGCCCTCGGTCTCGCCGGSCATGCGCACCCACTCGTGCTCGCTGGTGTACTTCAGGTCCTCGGGGTACACGGTGTCTCCTCGGTTGCTGGTCGGTGCACGGGCAGGCTACTGGTCGGGATCGGCTTCTGCGTTGACGGGTCGGACGGGGTCGCGGACGCTGGTGATGTCCAGGGAGTCGAGCTCCTGCACGTCCACGGTGGCGCCGTCGTACTGCTCGAGCGTCTCGATCGGACCGCTCGCGAAGGTGAGGCCGCCGTGCAGCGAGTGCGGGTCGCCGATGACGTCGATGACGTACGGCGGCTCCAGCAGGTTGCCGTCGAGCTCGATGCCGCCGACGGCCTCGTTGAAGGAGCTCTGGGCGACCACCCGGTACTTGTCGTTGAACTCGATGGCCTCGGCGTCGGCGGTCCGCATCTCCTGGACGATGTCGAGCAGCGACCCGACGCTCACCGGCCCGGCCCCCTCCTCGATCGTGATCCGGATGCCGGGTCCGGTCACCGGCACGAGGCCGGCCAGGATGTTGAGCGTCTGGGCCCGCTGCTGGGTCTGGGACAGGGCGGCCTCACGGCTGGTGTTCTCGGAGCGGAGCTCATCGCGGGTCTGCTCGAGCCGGTCGCGCTCGCGCCGCGCGCGCTCGGCGGTGCCGGTGAGGGCGTTGAGGATCTCGATGAGGTCCTGCTCGCGCAGGCCCGCGTAGGTGTTGTCCTGCTCGTTGTTGCGCACCTGGACGACGGACGCGAAGCCGAGCACCGCGAGGAGCACCGCCACGACGACCTGGGCCCGGGAGCCGTGGCGCAGGGTGAACGCGAGCCGCTGGCGGCCGGCGTCCTCCTCGTCCGGGGCCGGGCGATCGGGACCGCGCCTGTGGTGGTGGGGCTCCGGGTGGTGGGGCTCCGGGTGCTCGGGCGGCTGCTCCGTCCCGGGCGCCGCCGCGGCCCCGGGCTCGGCGCCGGGCTCGGAGTCGGACGTGGGCTCAGGCATGGAAGAGGTGGCGCCGGATGGCGGCGACGTTGGAGAAGATGCGGATCCCGAGCACCACGATGACACCGGTCGACAGCTGGCTGCCGACCCCGAGCTTGTCGCCCATGTAGACGATGAGCGCGGCGATCACGACGTTGCTGATGAAGGAGACGACGAAGACCTTGTCGTCGAAGATGCCGTCCAGGAAGGCGCGCAGGCCGCCGAAGACGGCATCGAGGGCGGCCACCACCGCGATCGGCAGGTAGGGCTCGAGGCCCAGCGGGACGTCGGGGGCGAAGACGAGTCCGGCGAGCACGCCGAGCAGGAGTCCGAGTGCTGCGATCACGGCGTGACCCCCTCCTCCGTGTTGGCCGGGTTGTCCGAGGACTTCTCGGTGACGTCGCGCAAGGGGCGCAACGTGCTCGCCGGAAGTCGGACCATGGTGACATTCTCGGCCTCGTAGCCGAAGCCGAGGCCGTTGACGAGGCCGAACCACTCCTGTCCCTGGCTGGTCTCGAGCAGCCGGGCCTGGAGGGTGGCGTTGTCGCCGATGGCCTCGACGACGTACGGCGGGGTGAGGGGTTGGCTGTTGACCAGGATGGCCCGGCCGGTGTTGCGGATCCCGCTGAGCGCGGTGAGCCGGATCCCGTTGATGGCGATGGCCTCGGCCCCGGCCTGCCACAGACCGTCGACCAGCGTCGCCAGGTCCTCGTCGCGGACCTCGTCGTTGGGGTCGTCGCTCTGCGGGTTGGTGACGGTGATCCGCACGCCCTCGCCGCGGACCGGGACGAACCCGGTGCGCACCTCCAGGCGGCGCAGACGGGTGTCGAGGTCGTCGGCCTGGGTCGCGAGGGTGTCGTTGCGGTCCTGGGCGGTGATCCGCGACTCGCTCAGCGTGCGGATGTCGCGCTGGAGCGCCGCGACCTCGTCGCGCCCCTCGTCGATCTTGGAGATCAGGGTCGACCGGCCGAGCTCCTGCACGTCGGCGTCCCGCGACGTCTGGACCCCGGCCACCGTGACCAGGAGCCCGAAGGTGCCGACGATGAGCAGCGTGGTCCACCCGCGCCCCGCCGTGGCCGTGGACTCGCCCCGCTCCGCCTTGCGGCGGGCCACGTGGGCGTAGTCCTCGTCCATCGAGCGCGTCGTGACCAGGGCGAGCAAGGGCGTGGTGACGTGCTCGGGCAGCTCGCGCTGCCGCTCGGGCGCGGACAGGTCAGGCATCGCGGCCCACCCGTGGTGGTCGTCGCTCGGTGTCGCGCACCAGCGCCCGCACCTGCCAGGCGTACAGGACGCCGGCCCACCAGTAGAGGCCGATCCCCCAGAACGCGAAGGCCCAGCCGAACACCCGGGCGAGCATCGGCACCGCACCGTCGCCCTCACCGAGCAGCAGCAGCGGGAAGGCGTAGAGCAGGTTGAAGGTCGCGGCCTTGCCGAGGAAGTGCACCGGCAGGGCGCTGTAGCCGCGGGTGCGCAGGATGGGCACCAGGCCCCACAGCAGCAGGTCGCGCAGCGGCAGGATGATCGCGACCCACCACGGGACGATGTCGCGCAGCGCGAGTCCCACGACGACCGCCAGGATGTAGAGGCGGTCGGCGACGGGGTCGAGGATCTCCCCCAGGCTCGAGTGCTGGTCGAGCCGGCGCGCGAGGTAGCCGTCGAGCCAGTCGGTGACGCCGGAGACCATCAGCAGGGCCAGGGCCAGGGCGTCGGCCTCGGGTCCGAGGACGAGCCAGAGGAAGACGGGCACGCCGGCCAGCCGAGCCATGCTGAGCAGGTTGGGGATCGTCCACACGCGTGAGCGGTGGGTCTGCTCCTGCACGGAATCGCCTGCCATCGGGTGAGTCGGGATCACTTCCTGCTCACCCTATCCAGCGAGGGTCGCGCGGACGGTCACGACTCGACGGCACTCGACCCGGCCTCGTGGTGCGAACCGTCGCGGATCACGCCGACCAGCTCCTCGAGGACGTCCTCGAGGGTGACGAGGCCGAGGACCTCGCCGTCGCGGCGTACGACGCGTGCCATGTGGGCGCCGCGCAGCTGGAGGCTCTCGAGGGCCTCGTGGAGCAGGTCGTCGGTCCCGACGGTGGCGAAGGGACGTACCCACTTGTCGTCGACCGGGCGCTGGCGCCGCTCCTCGTCGCTCTCGAGCACGTCCTTGATGTGGAGGTAGCCCACGAGCGTGCCATCCGGCTCGGCGACCGGGAAGCGGCTGAAGCCGGTCGCGGCACACAGGGCCTCCACGTCGGCCGCCGTCGACCCGCGCAGCACGGTGGCGAGGCCCTCCACGGGCATCAGCACGGTCGTCACGGTCTTCTCGGTGAAGCCCAGGGCGCCGGCGAGACGGTCGTACTCGTCGGCGGCGATCATGCCCTCGCCGCGTGACTCCTCGACCAGGGCCGCGACCTCCTCGCGGGTGTAGCTCGAGCTGACCTCCTCCTTGGGCTCGACCCGGATGAGCCGCAGGATGCCGTTGGCGGCCAGGTTGAGCAGCAGGATGACCGGTCGCAGCACGGTGACGATGACCATCATGGGCGGACCGAGCATCAGCGCGGCGCGGGTGGGACCGGCCAGGGCGATGTTCTTGGGGACCATCTCGCCCAGCACCACGTGCAGGTAGACGACGATCGACATCGCGACCACGAAGGACACCGGGTGCAGGGCCGCCTCCGGGACGCGGAGCGCGTGGAACACCGGCTCGAGCAGGTGGGCCACGGCAGGCTCGCCGACGGCACCGAGGCCGAGCGAGCAGACCGTGATGCCGAGCTGGGCGCCGGCCATGACGAGGGAGACCTGCTCCATCGCGCGCAGCGCGGTGCGCCCCGACCGGGAGCCGGCCTGGGCCAGCGGCTCGATCTGGCTGCGGCGGGCCGACAGCAGGGCGAACTCCGCGCCCACGAAGAAGGCGTTGAGGACGAGGAGCACGACGGCCACGACCACGCCGGTGACGTCACCCACGCTCGTCCACCTCCTCGTCGTCCGCGTCCGGACCCTCGCCGGACAGCTCGTCCAGGGTGACCAGCCGCAGCTCGAGCCGGTCGATGCGCAGCCCGTCCATTCGCTCGACGGTGAGGGTCGCGAGGTCCTCGCGCGGCTCGTCGGGAACCGAGCGGTCCGGCACCGGCACCTCGACCCGGTCGCCGGCGTGCGGGATCTTGCCGAGACGCTGCATCACCAGCCCGCCGATGGTGTCGTAGTCCTCGTGGTCGGGCAGCTCGATGCCGGTGGCGTCCTCGACCTCGTCGGGTCGCAGCAGGCCCGACAGACTCCAGGCGCCGTCGCGTCGCTGGCGGGCGCGCGCCCCGAGACGGTCGTGCTCGTCGGAGATGTCGCCGACGATCTCCTCGACGACGTCCTCCAGGGTCACGATGCCCGCGTGGCCGCCGTACTCGTCGAGCACGATGGCCATCTGGAAGCCGTCACCGCGGAGCAGTGCCAGCAGCGGGTCGAGCCGCAGGCTGTCGGGGACGACCGTCGGCTTGACCATGATGTGCTTGATCCGGGTGGTGGCCCGCTCGTGGACCGGGAGCGCCACGGCGTGCTTGACGTGGACGGTGCCCACGACGGCGTCCTCCTGGTCGAGGACCGGGAAGCGGGAGAGCCCCGTCTGGCGGGCCAGCTCGATGATCGTGCTCGCGCGGTCGCCCTCCTCGACGGTCCTGGTGCGGACCCGGGGCGTCATGATCTCGCCGGCGGTGCGGGTTCCGAACTCCACACTGCGCTCCATGAGCTCGGCGGTCTCGGCGTCGAGCGTGCCCTGGTCGGCGGAGCGCTGCACGAGCGACGCGAGCTCCTCGGAGCTCCGCGCCGAGCGCAGCTCCTCCTGGGGCTCGATGCCGAGGCGTCGTACGAGCGCATTGGCGGAGTTGTTGAGCACCTTGATGGGCCAGCGGGACGCGGCCGTGAAGCCGCGCATGAAGCCCTGCGTGGCGCGCGCGGTCTCGAGCGGCTTCGCCAGCGCGAGGTTCTTGGGGACCATCTCGCCGAAGAGCATCGTGAGGATCGTGCCGAGGGTCAGGCCGATGGCGACCGAGATGGGCGGCACCCACCCCGCCGGCACCCCGACCGCCGTCAGCGGGTCGCGCACCAGCGTGGCGATGGCGGGCTCGGCCAGGAAGCCGACCGCCAGGTTGGTCACCGTGATGCCCACCTGGGCCCCGGAGAGCTGCGTCGAGAGGGACTTCAGGGCCCGCTGGACGCCGGCGGCCGAGGCGTCGCCGCCGCTGGCGGCGCGTTCGACGGTGGCCCGGTCCACGGTGACGAAGGAGAACTCGGCCGCGACGAACACACCGCAGATCGCGATGAGGGCGAACGAGACGAGCAGGAGGAGCCACGGGGTCACGACGCGCCTCCTGCGATGCTCAGGGAAACGGTCGTGCGGCGACTTTGATAGCCGTCCATGGGGGTCTGGGGAGGCCCTTCCACTCGGGTGCTGGCAGTACTTCGCGCACCAGAGTAGAGGACACCCGTCCAAGACACTGCGTCGCTTTGGGTGACTGCCTCCCGTCCCCCTACTCTGGGGCCTTCGAGCGGGGCGATCCAGGGGACATGATGCACGGGTGGATGCGGGGCGGCACGGCCGTGCTGGCCGCCGCGCTGGTGGTGTCGTCGGCCGCGGCCGGCCTCGCAGGCCCCTCCGAGCCGACTCCCACCGTGGTCCCGGTGGCGGCCGGCACCGACCGGCTCCCGGTCTCCGCAGACAAGGGTCCGGTGTCGCGCGGCGCCCTCCGCGACGAGCGCCCGAACGTGGTCTTCGTGATGACCGACGACATGCGCGACGACGACCTGCAGTGGATGCCCCGGACCCAGCGGCTGATCGCCGACCAGGGGCTCGACTTCACCGACGCCATCTCGCCGCACCCGCTGTGCTGTCCGGCAAGGGCCGAGCTGGTCACCGGCCAGTACGCCCAGAACAACGGCGTCCAGCACAACGCCGGTCCCTTCGGCGGCTTCCAGGCGCTGGACCCGACGCACGAGATCAGCAGCTGGTTCGGCAGGTCCGGCTACCAGACCGGGTTCGTGGGCAAGTTCCTCAACGGCTACACCGCCGACGACGTCCGACCCTCGGGGTGGACCCACTGGGACGCGCTCGTGGCCGGCGTGTACGACTACCTCAACTTCGCGTTCGCCGACGACGACGACAGTCCCGCGGTCTTCAAGGACAGCTACGTCACGGACGTGATCGCCGAGCGCACCAACGACACCGTGCGCCAGTTCGCCCGCAAGGACGAGCCGTTCCTCCTCTTCTCGTGGCACCTGGCTCCGCACTACCGGCTCGACGACGGCAGGGCGGTGCTCCCCCCGAGCGCCCCCCGGGACGCGGACCGGTTCCCGCACGCCATGCCGCCCTCGATGAAGGACCCGGCCTTCAACGAGCGGGCGGTCCTCGACCAGCCCCGGCCGTTCCGCAACCGCCGCGAGGCCGATCCGCAGATGGTCGTCGACGAGCACCGGGCGCGCCTCCGGGCGCTTCAGTCCGTGGACCGCGCCGTCGGCTCCCTGATCGACACGCTGCGCGAGACCGGTGAGCTCGACCACACCGTGATCGTCTTCGGCTCCGACAACGGGTACTCGCTGGGCGAGCACCGCTTCGTCGGCAAGAACGTCCTGACGCAGCCGGTCCTGCAGGTGCCGCTGCTGGTGCGCGGACCCGGCATCGCCCCCGGCACGACCTCCGACCTGCCGGTGACCCTCGTCGACCTGCCCGCGACCTTCGCCGCGATCGCCGGCGCCTCCGCGGAGTGGTCCGTCGACGGGACGTCCTTCGTGCCCACCCTGCGCGGTCTCGACCAGCCCTTCCGTGACACGACCCTCGTGCAGACCGGGGACGACGGCGGCGACGGGTGGGCCTACCGCGGCGTGCGGACCGACCGCTACCTGTACGGCGTCAACGGTGCCGATGCGTTCCTCTACGACGACGACCTCGATCCCGACCAGCTGGTCAACCGCATCGACGACCCGGCGTACGCAGCGGTCCGCGCGGCTCTCGAGCAGCGCCGCAGCCAGCTGATCACCTGCCGGGGCGAGGACTGCAACCAGACCTTCGGGGCGCTCCCGGAGCCCGGCGTCGGCTGACCGGTCCGGATGACTAGTCCTTTCGGGCCATCCCGGACCATTGCTTCTTTACCTTGGTAACAACGGACATAACCTCGTGCCCGTGCCTGGGACGAAGGGGCGGAAGCCCCGTGGAGACAAGCGCCGGAAGAAGCCGTCCGCCGACGTGCTCCCCGGCGCCGATCGCCACCTCGTCACCCRGTTCTCCTACGGACTGACCAAGGAGCTGGTGCGCGACGTCCGTCGCCACGGCGCCGAGGCGTGGTTCGCCGACCAGCTCTCCCCCGGCGCGGTCGGGGACGGTCCGGGCCGTGCGGTCGACGGCTGGTGGCCGTCACTGCAGCGCAGCCCGCTCGACCTGTGGCAGCGCACCCAGAGCGAGGTCGAGCCCGGCTGGATGGTGATGGAGGACTACATGCGCCGGGCGCTGGTCCGCCGGGTGACCTCCCGTCGCCAGGTCCTCGAGGTGATGACCGAGCTCTGGGAGAACCACTTCCACGTGCCCGTCGCCGCCGACGGCGTGTTCACGCACCGGGTGGCGTACGGCGACGCGATCCGCGAGCGTGCGCTCGGCCGGTTCAGCGACCTCCTCTTCACCGTCACCACGCACCCGGCGATGGGGATCTACCTGGACAACGCCACCTCCACCGCCTCCCACCCCAACGAGAACCTCGGGCGCGAGCTGCTCGAGCTGCACACCGTCGGCCGCGGCCTGTTCACCGAGGCCGACGTCAAGGACTCGGCGCGCATCCTCACCGGGTGGCGGGTGGACGTCTGGAAGACCTTCGCGGCGGCGTACTCCCCCGAGGACCACGCGACCGGCCCGGTCCGGGTGATGGGGTTCAGCGATCCCAACCGCTCCGCCGACGGCCGCGACCTGACCCGGCGCTACACCGACCACCTCGCCCACCACCCGGCCACCGCGAAGCGCATCGCGCGCCGACTGGCCGTGAAGTTCGTCCGCGACGACCCTCCGCAGTCGCTGGTCGACATGCTGGCCAAGGTCTACCTCCACCACGACACCGCCATCGTCCCGGTGCTCGAGGCGCTGGTCGGGTCGTCCGTCTTCAAGGCCTCGCGGGGCACCAAGGTCCGCGACCCGGCCGAGGACGTGGTCGCGACGTACCGGGCCCTGGGCGTGACCGTGCGCCGACCGTCCACCCAGGACTCGGCCGCCGAGGCCATCCTGTGGCAGACCGACGGCCTCGGTGGACGTCCGTTCTCCTGGAGCCGGCCCGACGGAGCCCCGATCACCAACGAGGCCTGGGCATCGGCCGGCCGGATGGCCGCGTCGTTCGGCATGCACTGGGGCATGGCCGGGGCCTGGTGGCCGAGCAAGGACATCTCCTACCGCTCCCCCCACTCCTGGCTGCCGCAGAAGAAGGTCCGCTTCGACGACCTCGTCGACCACCTCGCGGAGCGGATCCTGTTCCGCCCGGCCAGCAAGCAGCTCCTCAAGGCGTGCTGCCAGGCGACCGGGCTGCGCCCCGGCACCACCATCACCACGTCCCACGACCTCGTGAAGTGGGGCATGCCCCGCCTGCTCGTGACCCTGCTCGACTCCCCCGCCCACATGACCCGGTGACCGACATGACGACCCTCGACGACGACTGCTGCGCAGAGTTCGCCGGCGCCCGCCTGTCACGGCGGACCCTCCTCGGGACCGCGGCCGGCCTGGCCGGCCTCTCGGTGGTGTACGGCGGCGCCGAGGTGCGCGCCTCGGCGGCTGCCTCCGCCCCGGCCCCGTCGGTGCTGGTGGTGGTGTCCCTGAGGGGCGCGGCCGACGGCCTCTCCCTGGTGGTGCCGCACGCCGACCCGGTCTACTACGCGGCGCGTCCGGGCATCGCGGTCCCCGCCGAGCGGCTGCTCGCCCGCGACGGGATGTTCGGGCTGCACCCCTCACTGGCTCCCCTGCTCCCCCTGTGGAGCTCGGGTCGGCTCGCGGCCGTGCACGCCACCGGCCTGCCTGCGGCCAACCGCTCGCACTTCTCGGCCATGGAGGAGATCGAGGACGCAAGCGCCGGCTCCTCGACCCGCGTCGGGTGGCTCAACCGCCTCATCGGTCTCGACGCCCTCACCAGCCCGGTGCAGGGCATCGGTCTCGGCAGCGGCGTCGTACCCACCTCGCTGTCCGGGCCGTCGCCCGCCATGGCGGCCTCGTCGCTCGACCGGCTCTCGATCCCGGGCGAGGAGGACGGCCAGGCGGCCAGGCGTCGCTCGAGCCTGAAGACCCTGTGGGGCTCGGACAGGTCCGCGCTGGGCATCGCGGCCCGGGACACCTTCGCGGCCGTCGACATCCTGGCCCCCGTCGTGGCGGGCTCGGCGACGCCGGTGGGCGGCGCGACGTACCCCCGCGGAGACCTCGGCCAGGCCCTTGCGCACGCCGCCCGCATCATCCGCGGCGATGTCGGCGTCCAGGTCATCACCGTCGACCAGGGCGACTGGGACATGCACACCGGCGTCGGCACCCTCGAGTGGGGCAAGCTCAAGGACAACGCTGCCACCTTCGCCTCCGCGCTGGCGGCCTTCTTCACCGACATCGGCTCGTTCGGCGACAAGGTGACGGTGGTGTGCCTGAGCGAGTTCGGCCGCCGGGTGGCCGAGAACGCCAACTACGGCCTCGACCACGGTCACGGCAATGTCATGTTCCTGGCCGGGGCGGGAGTGCAGGGCGGTCGCTACCACGGCAGCTGGCCCGGCCTCACCAACAGTCCGGACGCCGATCTGACGGTCACCACGGACTACCGCAGCGTCCTCGCCGAGGTGGTGCGGAGCCGTTTCGGAGCCGACTCCAGCCGCGTCTTCCCTGGCTTCGTCGGGCCCTCGCTGGGCACCATGGCCTGACCCCTCGCGACGCGTCCGACCTGATTGTCGATCGACGCGAGCGCTGGGGTAAGGTTTCGCTCGCCCATCACGCAGGTGATGGGTGTTCGGGCTGTAGCGCAGCTTGGTAGCGCACCTGACTGGGGGTCAGGGGGTCGCAGGTTCAAATCCTGTCAGCCCGACCGTGTGATGTCTCAGGACATGAGCGACAACGGACCTACGGAAACGTAGGTCCGTTGGTCATTTCCGGGGTTCGTGGCTGGTAGTCACGGTCGGGGTCGACGGTGACCAGGACTTCGATGCCCCACGGCCGAGTGGGTCCTATTCACACCCTCGGACGACGTCCTCGGCACCCGCCCAGCAGAGGTCGATGCCGATCCCACCGGAGAACAGGTCGACCAACGGCGCGTCCACCTCCCCCTCATAGAGGGTGTCGTCGCCACCGTTGCCGAAGAGTCGGTCGCGTCCGACGCCGGCATGGAGGTCGTCGTCGCCCTCGCCGCCGATCACGACGTCGTCGCCGTTCTCCTCGTCGCCGAAGTTCAGCACGTCCTCCCCCGAACCGCCGCGGATCTCGTCGTCGCCGTCCACCCCGGTGATGAAGTCCGGCCCCGTCGCGCCGGACGCGCGGTCGTCGCCGGCGCCGGCGTCGATCACGTCGCTGCCGTCGTCGCCGCAGACGAGGTCGTCCCCCGCCGCCGCGAAGATGACGTCGCGGCCCCCGCGCCCGACGATCACATCGTCCTGGGGCGTGCCGTCGATGCGGTCATCGCCTCGGGTCCCCACGATGGTCRCCGACCTGCCGAGACAGGTGGGTGCCTTCCTGATCTGCAGCGTCCCGTCCATGCCGTTGCTCGGGCAGTCCACCTCGTCATCCGAGCAGTCGGTGCTCGCGAAGGTGTCGAACCGCGCCGCGCCGGTGGTGAACGTCGAGGGCTCGTTCGCGCTCACGACCACCGTCCACGGCAGCGTCTCTCCGGCCGAGCACGAGAACGGCGTCGAGCCGCCTCCGTCCAGGGCGACGTCCTGCGGGGGCTGGACGAGGACGACCCCGATCGACCCGGACTCCCCCTCGCCCACGCACGCGAGCGTGCCGTTGACCTGCACCGTCGTCGGCGAGAGCAGGACGGCGGTGGGCGCCGTGGTGACCTCGAGTGATCGAGCCGTCTCGGCCGACGAGGGCCCGGAGGGTCCAACGGGCAGTGCGACCAGGAGGAACGTCGCCATGGGAAGGATCGATCTGCGCATCGCTCGGCCTCACTCCGGGGTGCCAATCTAGGACGCACGCGAGTCGGGCTGCCAGCCGCATTTGGGGTACGTCGCGCCGACCCCGATCGTGGCCCCGGACGTGAGGATCCGCATCCAGCGACCTACCGGTCGCGGTCAGGCATCTTCCATGGCGAGATGCGGTTCGCCGGGCGTACCGTCGAGACAACCGCAACGACGGGTGCATGGACGATGGCTGATCCTCGCGAGCAGGACCCTCGACAACCCGCAGCCCCCGATGCGCTCATCACATCGGCGCGCGAGTGGCACAAGCTGCAGCTCGCTGCACTGGCCTTCGTCGGGCTGTGTGGCGTGTTCACCGGTGACAACGGAACCCGGCTTCCCCTGTGGCTGCAGGTCGTCGCCGGCGTGCTGGCGCTCCTCGCCCTCGGGGTCGCCGGTGCCGGGCTCCTCCTGGTGGCGCTCGTGGCGTGGCCGCTCGGCGCGCCGGCGGACCCGGGCACCGGCGCCCGCCGACTCCGGGCCGGCGTCATCCTGACCTGTGTCGCGGTGGGCCTCACCGCGCTCTCGGCGTCCAGCAACTGGTGGCCGGAGTCCAGCGCGGGGAGCTCTGTGCAGGTCAGGACCAGCAGCGGGAGCGCCTGCGGCGAGGTGGTGGACAGCGCCGAGGGCTGGATCGACCTCGACGTACGCGGCACGGTGGTGCGGGTCGACCTGGCCGACGTGATCTCACTCCGACCCGCGGACTCCTGCTGACGCACGTCGCGTGGCGACCCGAGCGCACGCATGGACTCGTCGACCTGTCCGGGGTCGCGCACCCGCCGAAGCGGCCCCCGATTCCCTATAGTCGTTGATCAGGTCGCCGCTGCGGGGTCCACAAAGTCGCGCCACGATGGAGCAACCGATGAGGCACAGACAGCTGTGGACGGCCTGGTCGCTGGCAGTGGCGGTGGTGCTGTCAGGAGCGGTCAGCGCTGGACCCGCCAGCAGCGTCACGGTCGGGGCGCGGACAGGAATCGTGGCCCAGGACGCCGAGCAGGCGCTCGCCGAGCGGTTCGCTCCCGTGGTCGCACTGGTGCACCAGGACGTGGAGTGCGGGCCCGGAGAGCCCTATCAACCCAGCGACGTCGACCTGGTCCTGGGCAGCAGCAGTGTGGCCCTGCGGGGGCCCTGGTCTGGCGACGAGCTCATCAAGGTGGGCCCCACTGCCGACGACGTGGGCGAGGGCCTCTACGGCTACCACCTGGACCTTCCCGGCGACCCCCTCCAGCCGGGATGCGACTACGAGGAGTGGGTGCGGGCCACCGCGGCGGGCGCTCGGGCCACGACGTACGCACACGTCGCGACGGAGGCCGGTCGGGACGACCGGCTCGCCCTGCAGTACTGGTTCCTGTACCCGTTCAACGACTACACGAACAAGCACGAGGGCGACTGGGAGATGATCCAGCTGGTGTTTGCCGCCTCGGACGCGTCGGACGCGCTCGACCAGGACCCGCTCGAGGTGGGCTACAGCCAGCACGAGGGTCTCGAGGTCGCACGGTGGGACGACCCGAAGGTCCAGGTCGTCGACGGCACCCACCCCGTCGTGCATGCCGCCGCCGGCTCCCACGCCAACTACTTCGACGACGCGCTGTACCTCGGAACGTCCGGTGAGCAGGGATTCGGCTGCGACGACACCCGCGGTCCGGCCGACGACGTGCGTCCTGCCGTTGCGGTGATCCCCAGCGACCCCCGAGCCGCTCGCCTCGCCTTCCCCTGGATCGGCTTCGAGGGACGATGGGGCCAACGCGAGCAGGCGTTCTACAACGGACCGACCGGCCCGAACACCAAGGAGAGCTGGACCCGCCCCATCAGCTACCAGGAGGCCAAGGGGCGCGACGTGAGCTACGCGGTCCCCGCGGCCGGTCTGTTCGGCACCTCCGCCACCGACTTCTTCTGCAGCGCGGTGTCCAGCGGCTCCGAGGTCGTCCGCAGGCTTGTCGCCGACCCCTCTCGCCTGCTCCTGATCTTCGCCGGCATCGGGTTGCTCGTGGTCTACCTCGCTCGCCGGACGTCGTGGACCCCGGTGACGCCCCTGCACCTCGCCAGGCGCAGGGCCGGAGGGCAGCTGGTCCGTGCGGCAGCACGCATGTACGCCTCACGGTGGCGGTTGTTCATCGGCATCGGGTTCCTCACGATCCCGGCCTCCCTCCTCGCGGCCGGCCTGCAGGGCCTGGTCCTGAGCGCGTCCGACATCGCAGGGGTCTCCGGCAACGGCGAGGAGGGCGGCATCCGCGTCATGCTGGCTGCGTCACTGGGCTATGTCCTGATCGGGACGAGCATCCTGCTGGTGCTGGCTGCCACCACGTACGCCCTCGGCGAGGTGGATCGTGGCAACGAGGTCGGCGTACGCCGCGCCTACCTCCTTGCCCTGACCCGATGGAGGTCGCTGCTCGGCGCCTTCGTGGTCGCGTCGGTACTGGTGGGACTGCTCAGCCTGACGGTCGTGCTGTCGCCCCTCGCCGTGGTCGTGGTCGTCCTGGCCGCCCTCTTCGTGCCGGTCATCGCCTTCGAGGGGTTGCCGGCCCTGCGGTCCCTCCGTCGCAGCGCCGGCCTGGTCAGGGTCCAGGTCCTCAAGACCATCGTCCTGCTGGCCGGCTCGATCCTGGTGGCCGGCATCGTCGGGCCGATCCTGGGAACCCTCCTGATCCTGCTCACCGGCGCTCCCTTCCCGGTCGCCAACATCGTGGCGGGTGTCACCTACGCGGTGCTGATGCCGTACGTCGCGCTCACCATGGCCTACCTCTACTTCGATGCCCGAGTCCGATCAGAGCTGGCGCACGAGGACGTCGGTCCCTCCCACACGCAGCCCGCGGAGATCGAGCCGACCAGCTGATCGACCAGCGACGCGTCAGCCGGTGGCGCGGTTGCTGGCGAAGAGGCGCACACCGGCGGGAAGACGCGCGCTCCCCCCGACGAGCGCATCGTCGAGCCAGGCCTCGACCGTTGCGGCGAGCTCCGCCGGATGGCTGAAGTTCACCGCGTGGGCCGCCGTGTCGACGAGCGCAACCGCAAGGTCTTGGGAGGCGAGGTGAACGATCTCGCTGACGCGAGCCGGCGAGGGCATCAGTGGGTCACGAAGACCCAGCACGGCCAGGCTCGGGGCCGGGCTGTGCAGCAGACGCYCCAGGGACGGGTAGCGCGTCAGCTCGTGGAACAGGCGCAGGCCGTTGACGGGCCCGAACCTGACGTAGTCCGGCAAGGCGATCGGGAACATCCTCGGGCTCTCCCGCAGCACGTCCTTCCCCAGCTGGCCGAGCGCGCGGACGAGGGGTTGGTTCTGCACGCCGCCTGCGGGTGAGACGAGGACGAGGCCGTGCACCCGGTCGGGCACCGCGTGTGCCACCTCGAGGGCGACCGGGCACCCCATCGAGTTCCCCAGCAGGACGGCCTTCTCGATGTCGAGTGCGTCGAGGACCGCCATCAACGCCTCGGCCAGTGCAGGGATGTCCAGGACCCGATCGCGGCGCTCGCTGCGTCCGTACCCGGGCAGGTCCGGGACCACGTTGACCCGCCGGCCGGCGAGCAGTCGCGCGGCGGGCATCAGGTACTCGCCGGAGATCGCGAAGCCGTGGACGTGGACGATCGGCACGCCGTCGCCACGCGTGCTGCGTCGGCAATGAATGGTCGCTCCGCCGACGTGGAGCCGCTCCGTCACCCACTCGTCTCGCGGCACGACTGACTCCCTCCGGATTCCGGCCGACCGTCGGGCGCCATGTCAGCGCAGGTCGACGTACAGCACCTCGATGGCGTTGTTGCCGTACCCGAGCCGGTTCCAGGGCGGCACCTCGGGTTGCGTGTTCCCGGCCGCGTCGGTCGCGCGGGCCCGGAGCGTGTGCCGGCCGACCCCGACCGCGTCCCACTCGAACGACCAGTCCTGCCACTGGTATGGCCCCCGGGGCGGCTCGACCCGGGCGGGCTGCCACTCCCCCTCACCGGTGAGGCTGACCTCGACGCGGGTGATGGGGCCGCGACCCGACCAGGCCTTGCCCCGGACGGTGCACGGCCCGACCCCGATCGTGGCCCCGGGTGCGGGGTCGATGATGCGAGCGCGTACCCGCATGAGGTCGACGGCCTCCTGGGGTCGGTCGGGCCACTGGTACATGTAGTGGCCGGTCTGGAACTCCCCCACGAACGGTGCGGTCAGGACCTCGATGTGCTTCAGCCACTTGACCGAGGCGACGGCGTACCAGTGCGGCACGACCAACCGGAACGGTGCCCCGTGGTCGGGCGCGAGCGGCTGCCCGTTCATCTCGTAGGCGACCAGGATGTCCGCGTCCGGGTCGGCGACCAGGTCGAGCGGCAACGCGCGCTCGAAGGACAGGTCGTCGCGACTGGTCTCCGGGAGCACGGGCGTGAGGTGGTACGCGCCGTGGTCCGCGCCCTCGAACTTGACCTCGACACCGTCGGAGGACGGGCCGGCCAGCGCCAGCACGTCGCGCAGCAGGGCGCCCCTCCAGCTGGCGGTGGAGATCGCGAAGTCGCCCCAGGGCTCCCCGGTCGGCAGCGGCCGCATGTCGAGGCGGCCGTTGCCGGCGCACTCCAGGGTCACCGCGTGCTCGTGTGCCGGCAGCGCGCGCAGGTCCTCGAGGGTGAGGGTCGTGGGAGTCTCCACCGCTCCCCCGATCTCCAGGAGTCCGTCGTGGTCGGGCACCGCGAAGTTGCTGCGGACGTAGTGGAGCTCGGTGGGCGTGGTCTCCCCGTCCAGGGCGGCCGGTGGGGCCTCAGCGTTGTAGGGAGCCGGGTTGATCATCACCAGTGCGGAGCGTGCCGCCTCGAGATCGTCGGTCGTGGTCATGGTGCAGGCCTCCTGGGTGAGGGGGTGGATGGTCGCGGAGAGCCGGTCATCAGAAGTCCGGGTCCAGGAAGGTCGGCTCGCGGTCGTCGTTGAAGGCCCCGATGCCCTCGACGCGGTCGGGGTGGACCGCGGAGCGCCAGTGGGCGTCCATCATGGTCGCGATCGCCTGCTCCACCGGCTGCCCCTCGCCCAGCTGCACGGCGCGCTTGACCGCCTGCACCGCGGTCGGGGAGTTGCCGGCGATCCTGTCGGCGATGCGGTGAGCGGCGTCCATCAGGGCGTCGGAGGGATGGACCTCGTTGACCATGCCGAGCCGGTGCGCCTCCTGCACGGTGAGGAGCTCGCCGGTCATCAGCATCTGCAGTGCCCGTCCACGCGGGAGCAGCCGCGGGAGCAGCGCCGGCGAGCCGCCACCGGCGGCCAGGCCCAGCATCGCCTCGGGCTGGGCGAACACGGCGTTCTCGGAGGCGATGATGAAGTCGGCGCTCTGGGCGAGCTCGGACCCACCGCCGTACGCGAGCCCGTTCACCGCGGCGAAGAGCGGCTTGCGCAGCTGCCGGACGGTGTAGAGGGTGCGATCGAAGTCCTGCCGCTGGCGCAGCCAGTCCTCCTTGGTCATGCTCCTGCGCTGGCGCAGGTCGCTGCCGACCGAGAACGCTCGCTGCCCGGCGCCGGTCAGGACGACGACCCGCACCGAGGTACGGACGGCGATCGTCTCGACGACCTCGGTCAGCAGGACACCCATCTCGGTGCTGATGGCGTTGTCGGCGTGCGGACGGTTCAGCGTGACCACCGCGACCCGGCCCTCGGAGCGGTAGTGCAGGAGCACCGGCGGCTCCGTCTCCTCGATGTCCGCGGGCGGCGGCCCGAAGTCGAGGGCGTCCCACCGGCCGGTCATGACTCGAGCTCCGCCAGCCATTGCATCGCCCGCAGTCCCGGTGCGAAGAAGTACTCGCCACCCCGGGTGACCACGAAGGGTGGCAGGGCGTCCAGGCGCCGTCGGATGGGGCGGTGCGGAATGGTGAAGCCACTGGTCTCGTCGTTCGCTCCCACGAGCGGGTCCCTCTCCGTCGGGGCACCGATGAAGATGCCGTCGTTGAGCCACTGGGTCTTGACGAACTCGAACTGCCTGCGCAGGTGGGCCCCGGCGAAGACGAAGATGATCCCCCGGTCGGCGCCGTCGTCCTCGAGGACGCCGTCGGGCAGTGGCGGGCCGTAGCTGGTGCCCCGCCGGATCATCCGGTGCAGCCGTACGTCGACGCCCCCGTCCTGGTCGAAGGCGTCCCGAGGGTTGGCCCGGCGCGCGTGGGCGCCGAGCGGGCACTTGAGGCCGCGAGGGTCCGCGGCGTACCCGAAGTCGTTGTGCCGCCGAGGGTCGGCGCCGAGCGTCGGATCGTCCTCGTCGGGCGCGAGCACCAACGGTGCTCCGCTCTGCCAGCGCCCGACCATCTTGGCGCCGAGGAGGGCCTCGTCCGCCCGGTCGCTCGCCCGGGAACGCAGGTAACGGCGGTAGGCAGCCACCCTGGTGTGCAGCTTGCGTAGGACCACGTAGGTGCCGTTGCGACCCAGGACGTCCGGGGTCGGCATGGGCGGCAGCTCACCGGACTCGTCCGGGTAGCCCAGGACGATCTCCCCGGCCCGGAGCGGGGGGTCGTGCGGGTTGGTGGGCGCCCGGCCGCTGCCCTCCACCGCCGGCTGGCCGATCCCGTCCTTGAAACCGAAGGACGTCCGGCCGCTCTCCAGCTGGTAGCAGTCCTGGCGCCACAGAAGCGTGATCCCACCGAGCTCCTGGTGCGCCTGGCGGGCCCTCTCGGCGACGAGGTCGAGCGTCGCGGCGTCGGAGGTCAGCACGGCGATGGCGACATGCACGTCGGGGCTCCCCAGCGGCTCCTCCCAGCGCTCGGGGCCGCTCTCGCCGACGTCGCCCAGGACCGGGGCGCGGGCCGCCATCCCCTCCTGGAACTCGGGCGCGAAGCTGTCGAGCGAGGCCTGCGGCACCCCCAGTGCCCGGAGGCCGCGGTGGGTGAAGGCGACGGTGACGGTCGTGTCCCCTGCGCCGCCGAGCGACGAGGTCGCCGGGTTGGCGAGGCGGTGGAGTCTCCGGACCAGCTCGCGGCCGTCCGCGCGGTCGTCGATGCGCAGCAGCAGGTAGACCCCGACGTAGGGCGACGGCCGCTCGCGCAGCGCTCCGGCCTGGATGTCGTCCAGTTCCAGGACGGTGTCGGACGTGGACGTCATGGTCGTCACTCCTCCAGGTCTCTAGTGGTGCTCGGGTAGCTGCGGCGGGTCCGGGTTGGGCTCCGCGAGATAGGGGAACTCGAGCCCGCCGGGTCGGGTTGCGTGGTCCACCCCGTCCCGGATGACCGGACCGTTCCCCGCGTTGACGAGCTGGGTGAACAGCGTGTCGATGACGTCGTCGTTCAGGGTCCGGCCCCCGCAGGTCGTGTGCCTGCGGCCGCCGAGAGCCGCGGTCTCGATCTCGAGGAAGGAGCCCTGCTCGACGTACGGCTTGGTGACGTCCACGACCAGGAAGTCGGCGAGCACCAGCTCGGTCAGGGGGTGGGTCCCCTCGTCGTCCGGTGGCCAGTCCACCTTCCCGTCGAGTCCGTCCCAGAAGGCGAGGTTGGCGTTGAGCCTCGCCCGGTAGGCGCCCAGGTAGCCGCCCTCGAGGTGGAAGGCGTCCTCCATGTTGTAGATGTCCCGGATCTCCAGGTCCCGGTTGACGGGGTCGAAGTCCTTGGGCGCGAGCATCATGTTCTTCACCTCGGGCCGGCCGACGCGCTCGATCCGGACGTTGTGCCGTCCCCGGGTGAGCGTCTCGGCGACCACTCCGACCAGCGACGCGCCACCCAGGATGCCGACCTCGATCTCGACGACCAGGCTGAGCACGTTCTTGCCGTCGAGGTAGATGGCGCCGGGGTCGGTGAACGCCAGCGTGCGGGTCGCGATCGTCTTCAGCGCTGCCGGGGCGTCCATGATGAACGGGTCCCAGCGCAGACCGGCGAAGGCACGGATGCCCGGACCCGAGGCGCCGACCGGGTCCCCGACCGGGAACGAGACGGACCCGCCGGTGCTGAGCGTGCAGGTCCCCTGCTGCCCGGAGGACCCGGTCCCGTCGCCATCCGTCGGATCGGAGAACACGCAGTCGACGACCAGCTCGTCGCCGTCGACCACGAAGGGTCCACGATCACCGTGCGAGGGCGCCGCGCCGGAGGCCACGGCGAGCGGCCGCAGCCGGAAACGGTAGAGCAGCCCGTCGGAGAACAGGTCTGTGGGCTGCGCGAACGGGAGGGTGTTCATCACCAGCGTGAGGTGGCCCTGCCGTTCCGGGCTCGGGAACGCGTAGACGTCGGTGATGTCCGCGATCGGGTCGGCGAGGGCCCGCGGCCCCGAGATGTGGTCGGACACGGCGGTGGTCGCCGGCCTAGTCGGCGGCCTCGTCCAGCAGCGGCGCCAGCGCCGGGTGCTGGAGGGCCTCGGCCGCTTGCGGGTGGTCGAGAACCTGCTGGAACGCCGCGCTGACACGCTGGGCCTTCCGGATCTCCTTGACCGTGCCGCCGTAGTTGCGTGCGTACGCCGAGGCCGGGACCTCCGCCCCGAGGACGAAGGCGCGCACCGCGGCAAGGTCCGGAAGGCCGTCGTACCCCTCCACGTGCTGGAAGATCTCGTTGAACAGCCCCAGGGTCGGGCCGGACGTGAAGAAGTCCTCCATGTAGGACTCCCACGGCCCGTCGAAGCTCGTGACGAACGCGAGCCGCGTGTCGTTCTCGAACAGCGCGAACCGTGCCTCGTGGATGGTCTGGATCGTTATCCCGTAGTCCCCGGGCCGATACCCGGGAGTGTGCTGGAGGTTGGTGAGAGCGGTGCGCAAGGCCTCCCCCTCACCCGGCTTCACCGTGAAGAACAGGCTGAACTCGCTCGTCGGACCGACGGTCAAGCCCGGGTGGGCACCACCCGTGGACACTGTCATCAGAAATTCTCCCGCCGGTCGTCCGCCTCAGCGACGCTGCGTCGGCACGCCGATCCTGCTCCGCGTCAAGCCCGCCCTGCCTCACCCGCACCGGGTGAGATGGACGGTGGGTCGAGACTCCCGTAGACGTCCCCCGGTTGGGAGAGCGCCATCCGTCGGACGACGATCCGGTCAGGTCGCCGAGGCGGCGTACCGCTGGAGGAACAGCGCCTCCGTGAGCGCCATGGCGGAGATCTCCCGCGGGTCGACGCTCTCGTTGGGCGCGTGGATCAGGGCCAGCGGCTCCTCCACCCCCATCAGGATGATCTCGGCATCGGGGTAGGTGTCGGTGAAGACGTTGCACAGCGCGATCGAGCCGCCCTGCCCCAGCCGGGCCATCGGCCGGTGGTATGCCTCCTGCATGGCCTCCGCCATGGCCGTGTACGCCGGTCCGTCGGTCGTGGCCTCGAAGGGCGATCCGGTCGCCTCCACCTCGATGGAGACGTGCACTCCCCACGGAGCTGCCCGACGGAGGTGTGCCGTCAGGGCCTCCAGGGCCCCGTCGGGAGCGAGGCCGGGGGGAATGCGCAGGTTGAGCCGCGCGCCGGCCCTGGGCACGATCGCCGCCGCCGAGCCGACCACGGGAGGGCAGTCGATGCCGAGCACGGTGACCGCGGGCCGCGCCCAGAGCATGTCCGACACCTCTCCGTCCCCGAGAAGCTCGAGGCCGTCCAGCAGCCCGGCGTCGCCGCGGAACTGCTCGGGTGGGTAGGGCTCGCCGTCCCAGCGGCGGGAGCTGTCCAGGCCGTCGATGGTGGTGTTGCCGGCGGCGTCCCGCAGGCTCGCCAGCATGGCGATCAGGGCGGCGAGCGCGTCGGGCGCCGCCCCGCCGTACATCCCGGAGTGCACCTCGGAGGCCAGCGCCTCGACCGTCACCACCACGTTGACCATCCCACGCAGGCTGACGGTGGCGGCCGGGTGCCCGACGGCCGCGTTGCCCGCGTCACAGAGCAGGATCGTGTCGGCGGCGAGGAGCTCGGCGTTGTCGATTACGAAGGCCTCCAGGCCACCGGTCCCCTGCTCCTCGGAACCCTCCACCACGAGCTTGAGGTTCACGGGCACGTCGTCTCCGAGAGCACGGAGCGCGATGAGGTGCATGAGGATGTTTCCCTTGCAGTCCGCCGTCCCCCGGCCGTACCAGCGCCCGTCCTTCTCGGTCAGCTCGAACGGCGGCGTCTCCCAGGCGGCATCGTCGAGCGGTGGCTGCACGTCGTAGTGGGCGTAGAGCAGCACCGTGGGTGCGTCGGGCTGCGCGCACGGGCGGGACCCGACGACCGCGTTGCTGCCGTCCGCCGTCTCGGCCAGCCGGGCGTCGGCGAACCCGAGGTCCGCGAAGCGGTCGAGCACCCACTCGGCGGCCTGGTGGCACTCTTCGGGCGGGAACTGACGTGCGTTGGCGACCGACCTGATGGCGACGAGCTCGGCCAGCTCGTCGCGCGCCTGGGCCATCAGCCCGTCGACCCGGGCCCTCAGGTCCATGGCGTCAGTCACCCGCCACGTCGTCGGTCTTGAGGTCGTCGACCAGAGCCTGGAAGTCCGCCGGCTCGTCGGGGCAGGGGTCCCGGGGCCTCGACGACGCCGTCGAGGCCCACCTCGACCGCCTGGTCCACGACGCGTGCCATGCGCGACGCGTAGTCCTCGGCCGTGAACGCCCGGGGCGTCGCCCCGGTGGATGACACCATCGTCACTCCTCCTGGCCGGAGGCGTCCTTCGCGTCACGCTCGATGGCCTCGACGTCGGCCTTGAGCTGCTTCTTCTCGAGGTTCTCCGAGTGGCGCATGGACTGCTCGATGCGCGCCTCCATGTCCATCACGCCGACGACGACCAGGCCGGCCTCCCCCCTGTCCAGGGACTCTCCCAGCTCCTTCAGGTCGTTGCGGCTCATGCCGGCGGACGCGTGGCCCGCCACCGCCCCCAGCGCCGCCCCGCCGGCCGCGGTCATCGCGAGGAGGCCGCCGCCGATGGCCGCGAACGGGAAGAGCGCCACGACGAGGCCGGTGGCCAGCCCGGCACCGCCACCGAGCACGCCCCCGACCCGGGTCGGGGTCTCGTGCTTCTTCGTGATCTTCACCTTGCCGTCCTCGCGGCGGTGGATCACCGCGGCGTCGTACGCGTCCATGAGGTCTGCCTCCTTGTGCAGCTCCTTCACGGCGTCGTAGTCCGTCTCGGCGGACGCGAGGTCGGGGTAGACCCCTGCGATCACGATCAGCGTGTCCATGGCCATCTGAGAACCTCCCGGTCGGTGTTGGCCGCCACGTCGCCGCTCGAGTGTCGAGGACCGTCCGGCCAAGGAGGCCAACCTCGCAACAGGAGGGCGGCCGGTGCCTCATCCCCGCCGGGTGATCTGTGCGCCGTCGGTGGTCACGGGACCCCGCCGTCCTGCCCCCGGCTCAGTCGCCCGACCCGGCCGCGACGACGTCGAGATCGCGCAGGGCGTACCGGTGGTGCTCCCACTCCTCGTTGAGGATCACGTGGAGGCAGTGGAGCACCGTCACGCGGTGTGCGGGGTCCCAGGGATCGGTCCGGGTCGCGGCGAGATCGTCGGCGGTCACCGTGGCGAGGAAGTCACGCACCATGGCGACCCGGCCGCGTCGCGCCTCGAGGACGTCCGCCCAGGAGGGGACGTGCGTCGTGAACACCGAGACGTCGTGGCCGTCGCTCGCATAGTCGCCGTGGGGTACGCCGAGGGGGTGGTACGGCTCGTCGAGCTCGAGGACCGTTCGTCCGAGCCAGGTGTCCGTCGCCATCACGAGGTGTCGCAACGTCTGGGCGAAGGACCACTCGCCGGCCACCGAGGTGTCGACCATGTCAGGCGGCATCGCGACGACCCGCTCGAGCGTCGCTCCCCAGGTCGTCTGGAGACGCGACCAGGCCACCCGCAGGCCGTCCGGATCCTCGGCCCTGCGGTCGGCACGGCCGGGGAAGCGACGGTTGAGCTCGGCCTCGACCAGGGGCGCGACGTCGACACCGTTGACGTACATGCGAGCGCCGTGCTCGCCCAGCCACGGCGCGTCGACGTGCATCCCCTGCACGTCGACCCCGCGCATCACCGCTCCGGAGAGGTCGACCCCGACGAACCGGGCGCGACGGAGGTCGACGTCGACGAAATCCGCCCCGCGCAGGTCGTCGGACCGGGAGAAGGTGGCCACGACGACCAATCTTCCACGCAGGTCCGGTGCCGGGAAGGTCCGCGCGGACCCGCGGTCTAGCCTCGCTCCATGGGATTCGCGTGGGCGGAGTCGCGTCGTGCCTTCACCGACGCCGCGGAGTGGTTCGTGGACACCACCGCCCTGGTGGGTGACCGTTGGGACCACGTCGGCCTGGGCGAGTGGGACGTGCGTGCCCTCGTCGGGCACACGAGCCGCTCGTTCCTCACGGTCGAGACGTACCTCGGTCGCCCCGCACCGGTGGTGGAGGTCGGCTCCCCCGCCGACTACTTCCGGGCCGCGAGCGCTGTCGCCGGCGGCCCTGCAGTGACGCAGCGCGGGCGTGACGCGGGGGCCGCGTTGGGCGCCGATCCGCGGGCCGCCGTCGCCCAGGTCGCCGCTCGCGTGCTGCGCCTGCTCGAGGACCGGGACGGCACGGAGCCGGTCACCACGATCGTGGGCGGGATGCTGCTCCGGGACTACCTGCCGACCCGGACCTTCGAGCTCGCCGTCCACACCGCCGATCTCGCGACGG
Organism: Nocardioides sp. P4_G4; assembly: GCF_056401085.1. Lineage (NCBI taxonomy): Bacteria > Bacillati > Actinomycetota > Actinomycetes > Propionibacteriales > Nocardioidaceae > Nocardioides > Nocardioides sp. P4_G4. The sequence goes on along the minus strand of NZ_JBFUKA010000027.1, from coordinate 20,631 downwards.
CGCTCGCAGCGCCCMTGGAGGTGCCGTCCACCGCGGCCGCACAGGCCCTCTCCATCGTCGCCGACCTCGCGGTCAGCGAGGGCCGCGCCGGCCAGCTCCTCCTGGCAGCGACCGGCCGACCGACACCTCCCGCGGGCTTCTCGGTGCTCTGAGAAGGTGTGGCCCAGGGTGACCATCGTCTGCTCGCCGAGCCGGATTCGCCGACAACGTCCCGTCGTGGCGGGTGCTGGAGCGGCGGGGTTGAGCTCCATCAGCGGAGTCCGTCCTCAGGGTGCCTTCAGTCGCGTCCCTCACACTGGTGGCCGGCCTCAGCAGGGAGAAGCGATGAACGGCACGGCACTGACACCGCGAGCCCACCGGCTCGTCACGTCCATCGAGACGTGGGCGCACCGGGGGCCCGTCCGGGCCGTCGTCGTCAAGGTCGGCGTGAGCGTCGTCGGCCCACTCGTCATCGTGGCCGGCGTGGCGATGCTGGTGCTTCCGGGACCCGGTCTGGTGGTGATGGCGCTGGGTGCGGCTCTCCTGGCGTTGGAGTACGACTGGGCTCGCCGTGTCTTGGTCTCCGGCGGTCGGCTGATCGACCGCGCACGGCGGGCGGTGATCCCGCAGGACGCGTCGCTGGTCCGCCGCGTGCTCGGTGTGGCCACGACCGTCGCCCTGTTCGTCGCGACGACCGGGATGACCGCGGCGTTCTCGACCTACGTCGGTACGTCGCTCGTCTGACGTCGTGTGTGAGGCCCCGACCTAGGCTCACCGCATGAGTGATCTGACGATGGCGGGCCGCACGGTCCTGGTGACCGGCGCGAGCGACGGGATCGGGGCCGAGTCTGCTCGCGACCTGGCGGCGAAGGGCGCGACGGTCCTGGTGACCGGCCGCTCCGCCGACAAGCTGCGACCCGTCGCCGAGGCCGTCGGCACCGAGCCCCTGGTGGCCGACTTCTCCCGTCTCGACGACGTACGCCGCCTCGCAGCCCAGGTGGGCGAGCGCGTCGACACGATCGACGTGCTGATGAACAACGCGGGCGGCACGTTCGTCCCGTCAAGGACGACCGCCGACGGTCACGAGCCCAACTTCCAGGTCAACCACCTGGCGCCGTTCCTGCTCACCCACCTGCTGCGGCCCCGGCTCGCCGCGGCCGGCTCGTCGCTGGTCGTCAACACCTCCAGCATCGGCAACCTGGTGGGCAAGGTCGTGCTCGACGACCTCGACTACGAGCACCGCAGGGCGCGCGAGTTCACGGCGTACGGCACCGGCAAGCTGATGAACATCCTCTTCACCCGCGGCATCGCCCAACGGTGGTCCGACGACCGGATCACGTCGGTCGCCGTGCACCCCGGTCCGGTGGGCAGCTCGTTCGGTCGCGACTCGTGGGTCGTCGGCCTGCTCTACCGCTCGCCGCTCAAGCGGTTCGCGACCATCAGCGTCCCCGACGGCGCAGCCCCGCTGATCGCCCTGGCCGAGCGCGGCCCCGACCCGGAGATCAACGGGCGCTACTTCAGTCGGTTCCACGCGGACGGCCGTGAGAACAGGCAGGCCCACGACCAGTCGATCATCGACGGTCTCTGGGAGCGCTCGGCCGCCCTCGTCGGGGTGGCCTGAGCACGACGAGCCGGGGCCGGCGCCCTGGCACGTCGGGCCGACAACTGGGTATGGCGACCCCACGCCGATCGGAGTAGGCAGGAGGGACCGGCGGTGCCGGACGGGGCACCGCCCCTCCAGAGAGGAGTGCGCCGTGTACGCACGCTCCAGCACCTTCCACGGGATGCCGGCCCACGTGGACGCAGGCATCGCCTTCGTCGAGAACGAGGTCGCACCCATGCTCCACGAGATCGAGGGCTGTCTCGGCCTCTCGTTCCTCGTCGATCGCCACGACGGGCAGTGCATCGCCACCAGCTCCTGGGAGACCGAGGAGGCCATGCGCTCCGGCGACGCGCAGCTCCGGGTCATGCGGGACCGCGGACGAGCCATCCTGGGCGGGTCCCTCCAGGTCGACGTGTGGGAGATCGCCGTCATGCACCGGGACCAGCACGGCCAGTGCTGCCGGGTCAGCTGGCTGCAGGGCGATCTCGACGCCATGACCGAGACCTTCCGGAGCAGCGTCCTCCCCGATCTCGAGGAGACCCCGGGGTTCTGCGGGGCCAGCCTGCTCGTCAACCGGTCGACCGGTCTGGGCTGCGCCAGCACGGTGTGGCAGGACCGCGCCGCCATGGAGGCCAGCCGCGCCTCGGCCGACGACATGCGCAGCCGGACCGCCACCGAGTCGAGGGGCGAGGTCGTCGACGTCCACGAGTACGAGCTCGCCCACGCCCACCTGCACGTCCCCGAGATGGCCTGAGCGCCGTCGCTCCGGTGACCGATGTCCTGGCCGGGACGATGGCCGCGGACCTGCGGCGCTAGCCGCGGGCCCGCAGCCCGGCTGCGAGCTCGGCCAGCGCCCGGTCCAGGTCGACGCGGGGCTGCCAGCCCCACCCGCGGGCGCGGTCCGCCCTGATCTGCCCGGTCCAGGCGTCCCCCTCGTCCCACACCGGCTCCAGGCCGAGCGCGCGGGTCACCGCACCGAGGTAGTCGCGCTGGGTGGCGGGTCCGCCGACCACGTTGACGGCCGTGCAGCCGCCGCTCACCGGGCCCCTCGCCGGGTCGTCGGACGTGGCGATCGCACCGACCGCCACGTCGGCGACGAGCGTCGCGAGGTCGTCGACGTGCACCCAGGCGAACGACTGGTCCGGCACGGCGTGCCGGGCGCGCTCGTCGTCGCGGACCTGGGCCGGGCGCACCGAGTTCCACACCGAGGTCTCACCCGCGCCCAGGATGGCCGGCGGCCGCACCAGGACCCGGGTGGGTCCCTCGAGCTCGGCCAGGGCGAGGTCGACGTCGCGCTTGACGACCGCGTAGTCCCCGGCGTCGTCGGCCGCGAGATCCGCGTTCTCGTCCACGTCACCGAGCCCGGGGCTGCGGTCGTAGACCGCCGCCGTGGACACGTGCACGAGGCGGTGCACCCCGGCCTGCGCGGCGGCCAGGGCGATGGCGAGCGTGCCGTCGAGCCCCACGGTGCGCTGGGTGGCCAGGTCCCCACCCAGGGGGTGCACGGTGGTCACCAGTGCCTCGGCGCCCGTGACCACGTCGGCTGCGAAGGCCGGGTCGGCGAAGTCGCCGATCCGTTCCTCGACGCCGGGAAGAGCCGGCGCGGTGCCGGCCCGGCGTACGACGGCACGCACGCTCGCCCCGCGCTCACTGAGGGCCGCGACGACGCGGCTCCCCACCAGTCCGTTGGCTCCGGTGACGACGACGAGGGCGGGCAAGGAGTTCGGCTCGGTCATGTCCCCACCCTGTCAGGCCCACCCAGACGTCCCACACCCGTGGCGGCGTAGAAAGTCCCCATGAGCAGACCGGTGGTCGTCGTGGTGGGTGCGGGTCCGGGCGTGGGCGGGTCGGTGGCTCGTCGCTTCGCCGACGAGGGGTACGACGTGGGTCTGCTCGCCCGGAGCCCGGGCCCCCTCGAGCAGCTGACGGCGGAACTCGAGCGCCGTGGTGCGACGGTCCGGTCCGTCCCGGTCGACCTCACCGACACCGGCGCCGCGACGGACGCCGTCCGGGAGCTCGGGCGGGGGTGGGGACGGATCGACGTCCTGCACTTCAACCCCAGTGCCTACCGGGAGAAGGACCCGCTGACGCTGACGGTCCCCGAGCTCCTCGAGGACGTCGCGCTGGGAGTCGGCGCCCTGCTGACCGCCGTCCAGGCGGCCCGGCCGTTCCTGGTGGCCGGCAGCCGGGTCAGCGTGACCGGGAGCATGGCCGCCGATCGGCCGTGGCACGGTGCCGCGTCGCTGGGAGTGCAGAAGGCGGGGGTCCGCAACCTCGTGAGGAGCCTCGACGACACCCTGGCCCCGGACGGGATCCGCGCTGTGTCGGTGACCGTCCGCGGGACCCTCGCCCGCGAGGGCGCCTTCACCCCCGACCGTGTCGCCGACGCCGTCTGGCGTGCGGTCACCACACCCGACGACGCGTGGGTCAGCGAGGTCCCCTACACCGGCTAGGACCTCAGGACCTTCTCCATCGCCCTGCCGCGGGCCACCTCGTCCACCAGCTTGTCGAGGTAGCGGATCTTCTGCATCAGCGGATCCTCGACCTCCTCGACCCGCACCCCGCAGACGACACCGGTGATGTCCGACGCGTGCGGATTGAGGCTCGCCTCGGCGAAGAAGTCCTCGAACGTCGTCCCCGCGGCGAGGTGTCGGCCCAGGGCGGCGTCGTCGAAGCCGGTCAGCCACTCGATCACCTCGTCCAGCTCGGCCTTCGTGCGGCCCTTCCTCTCCACCTTGGTGACGTAGTGGGGATAGACCGAGGCGACGCTCGTGGTGAAGATGCGGCTCATCCTCGCGAGCGTAGTGTCGGTGCGCATGGCCGACAACGTCCTGTGGATCATCACCGACGACCAGATGCGCTCGACCTTGCCCACGATGCGCGCCACCTCGAACCGCATCGTCGAGAAGGGCGTCAGGTTCCGTCGCGGCTACACCGCGATGCCGTGGTGTGGCCCGGCCAGGGCGTCGATGCTCACCAGCCGCTACCCGCACGACCACGGCTGCCACGACAACCGGACCCACCGGCCGTTCGTCGACCAGGGCCTTGACCAGGACACCGTCGCCACCCGGATCCGGGGCGCCGGCGTGGACACCGGCTACTTCGGAAAGTACATGAACGGCCTCGGTGAGGACCCGACGTACGTCGCCCCCGGCTGGCAGAGGTGGGTGGCCACGGTCGGCAAGCGCGGGCAGGTGAACGTCGACGGGGACGTGCGCCAGCTCGACGGCCAGCGCGCCGCCGACACCTTCGCCGCAGAGCGGCTGCGGGGCTTCGTGGAGCGGCACCGGGACTCCGGTCCGTGGTTCGCCGTGTGGGCGCCGTCCACCCCGCACGACCCCTACACCCCGAGCGCCGAGCACCGCCACGACTTCGACGACGTCACCTGGGACCCGCCTGCCCTCAACGAGGCCGACCTGTCCGACAAGCCCTCCTGGTTGCGGGACCTCCCCGCCCAGGACCAGGCGCTGATGCGACGGGTCCTGGAGGGCAAGCTCGAGGAGCTGCAGGACCTCGACGACCAGGTGGCCCTGCTGCTGGACGTGCTGTGGCGCACGGGCCAGCTCGGGCGGACCTGGATCTTCTTCGTCTCCGACAACGGCTACCTGCTCGGCGAGCACCGGCTCTTCCGCAAGGAGCAGCCCTACGAGGAGTCCTCCGGCATCCCGTTCGTCGTGCGGGGTCCAGGGGTCGCGCCGGGTGCTCGCAACGCTCTCGTCTCCCAGGTCGACCTGATGCCCACCACGCTCGCCATCGCCGGGCTCGACCCCGACGCCGGCCGCGAGCTCTCCGGCCGCTCGATGCTCGACCCGCTGCGCACCGGGGACTGGTCCTCGTGGCGACGCCGGCTGCTGGTCGAGAACACCAACCTGGGCTGGGCGATGCTCCGGGAGGGACCACAGGCCTACATCGAGCACCACGAGCGCGGCGAGTGGGAGCTCTACGACCTGTCGCTCGACCCGCACCAGCTGACCAGTCGCAGCGACGCCGACGTCACCGACCTGTCCGTCCGGGTGACGCAGCTGCGGCAGGCGCGGGGCAAGGAGCTGCGCGCGTTGGAGGAGTGACCCCGTCGACGTCGTTCCCGACCTCGACCATCCCGCCCAGGAGGCCCACCGATGAGCACCGACTCCCGACCGTCCCGCCACCACCCGCCCCGTGGTGCGCTCACCTATCTCCAGCTGCCCACGACCGACCTCGACGCCTCGATCGCGTTCTACGCCTCCGTGCTGGGCTGGCACGGCGAGGCGGCGTACGGCAGCTTCGAGGGCTCCGGGCTGATCGGCCAGTGGACGACGGAGCTCGTGCCCGCCACGGACGGCCCCGTGCTCTGGTTCACCGTCGAGGACCTCTACCCCACGCTGCAGCGGGTCGTCGACGCAGGCGGCGTGGTGCGGGACCGACCGGCCCTCGACCAGGGCGAGCGGTGGTTGGTCGAGGTCGACGACCCGTCGGGCAACCGGATCGGCCTGGTCGCGCCGGTCGGGACGGCCCGCCCACAGACGATGCTGATGGTGCGGGACGTCGAGGCCAGCAGCCGGTGGTACCAGCAGCTGCTCGGTCTCACCAGCGACCACGGTGGCCCCGACTACGAGCGCCTCCTCGCCGACGGGGAGCTGGTCCTGCAGCTCCACCACGAGGGGACCGACCACCACCACGGTCCCGTCGGGGACCCGTCCGCCGCCCGGGGCAACGGCGTACTGGTGTGGTTCGGGGAGGTGGGCGACTTCGACGGCGTCGTAGAGCGGGCCGCGCTCCTCGGCGCCGAGGTGGTCAACGCGCCACACCGCAACCCGCCCGCGGGCGACGGGAACGGACCCGGCCACCGCGAGATCTGGGTGCGCGACCCGGACGGGTACGTCGTCGCGGTCGCCAGTCCCGACGGCGAGGCCTGGGAGCTCTGAGCGGATCCGTCCTCAGCGCACCGCGGCGATGGACTCGGCCAGCTTCGACGACAGCCAGATGGGCAGCACCGAGACGACGGCTTCACTCCCCGGCGGTGGTGGCGCCGGGCTTGCCGGCGTCGGCGTACGACCGCACGATCGAGACGTTCAGCGGAAAGTCGAGGTCGGCGTCGCGGAACACCAGCCTCCCGGCACTCGCGGCGGCGTCGGCCGCGTGGGCGGCGACCTCGTCGGCGAGGTCGACCGGCGTGTGCACGACCACCTCGTCGTGCAGGAAGAAGACGAGGTGCGGACCCGCGACGAGATCCCGGGCGCCTCCYAGGCGCCACAGCCGGTTGCGCAGGTCGGCGATCCAGCACAGAGCCCACTCGGCGCCCGTGCCCTGCACGACGAAGTTGCGGGTGAATCGGCCGTGGGCGCGTCGCCGGCGAGCCTGGCTGTCGGGGTCGACGGACGCCGCGTCCGCCTCGGCGTCGGTCTCCCACACCTCGCCCAGGGCCGGGCAACCGCGTCCCAGGAGGGTGCGCACCACCTGTCCGCGCTCGCCGGCGCGGGCCGCCTCCTCGACGAGGCCGAAGGCCYGGGGGTAGCGCCGCGTCAGTCCGGCGACCATGCGGCCGCTCTCGCCGCTGGTCGCGCCGTACATCGCGCCGAGCAGGCCGAGCTTGGCGTCCTGGCGACTCTGCACCGCGCCGTCCTCGACCATCCCCTGGTAGAGGTCGGCCCCGCGTGCCGCGTGGGCCAGCGCGCGGTCACCACTCATCCCGGCGAGGACGCGGGGCTCGAGCTGCGCGACGTCGGCGACGACCAGCACCCATCCGTCGTCGGCGACGGCGGCCGGTCGCACCTGCACCGGGAACGACAGCGCACCGCCGCCGTTGGAGGACCACCGACCCGTGACCGAGCCCGCCGGCTGGTACGACGGACGGAACCGGCCACCGCTGACCCACTGGTCGATCCACGCCCATCCGTTGGTCTGGAAGAGGTGCGCCAGCTGCTTGTAGCGCAGCAGCGGGACGATGACCGGGTGCTCGAGCGCACGCAGCGACGACGCGCGCGTGTCGGTCACCTCGAGTCCCGCGCGGCGCAGCGCCGCCAGCAGCTCGGGGCGCGAGTCCGGGTTGAGGCTGGGTGACCCCAGGGCCCGACGGACCTCGTCGACCACGGCCTCGAGGAGCTGCGGACGGCTCCCGCGCGGCGGGCGGGGCCCGAGCAGGTCGGCCAGCAGGCGCTCGTGGAGGTCGAGCCGCCAGGGCACCCCGGCGTACGTCATCTCGGCCGCGACGAGCGCACCGGCCGACTCGGCGGCGAGCAGCAGGCCCAGCCGGGCCGACTCGGGAGAGGCGTCCACAGCGGCCTGCTGGCGGGCGTCCTCCAGGTCGGCACGCAGGTGCTCGGCGGTGTCGTCGGCCGAGAACAGGGTCGGGTCGGACTGCGTGCTGGGGCCGAGCCGGTCCCAGTGCTCCGACTGGTCCCCCTGGAGCAACCTGCCGTCGACGGCGGGTGCCCGCCGGAGCAACCGGCGGGCCAGCCGCAGGTCGTGGCAGCGCTCGACCCGCACCCCCGCGGCCAGGAGCGGCGGGTACCACCGCGCGGTGTCGTCCCACACCCAGCGTGGCGAGTCCGGCTCGCGGGTCGCGACGTACGCCGGCAGCTCGGTCAGCGGCACCGTCTGCTCCGTGTCCGCCTCGACCACCAGCACCCGCTCCGCCGGGAGGCGCGAGAGCTGGAGCCGGGTCATGGGCACAGCCTTCCACCGGGCGCGGACAGCCTCGCCAGCGCGGTGCGGATGGCCCGTACCACCTCCGAACAGTGCCCGGGACTTCGGTCCTCCCCGCTAGCCTCCCGTCATGACCCCCGAGGAGTACCTCACCCACGACGCCACCGCCCTTGCCGAGCTCGTCGCCGGCGGGGACGTCACCGCCGCCGAGCTGCTGGCGCTGGCCCGGGGCAGGCGGGCCGAGGTGGACCCCCTGCTGAACGCCGTGGTTGCCGACCTCGGCGCCGCCGCCGACGAGCGGGCGGCCGACCCGTCGCTGGCCGGACCGTTCGCCGGCGTCCCCTTCCTGGTCAAGGACCTCGGCCAGGAGTACGCCGGGTTCCCGACCTCCAGCGGCTCCCGGGCCCTGGCCCACGACGTCGCGGACCGGCACGCCCTGGTCACCCAGCGCTTCCTGGACGCGGGACTCGTCGTCTTCGGCAAGACCAACACCCCGGAGTTCGGGGCCAAGGGCGTCACCGAGTCCGAGCACTGGGGTCCGGCGCGCAACCCGTGGAACACCGCGCACACCCCCGGCGGGTCATCGGGCGGGTCCGGCGCCGCGGTCGCCGCGGGCATCGTCCCGGCCGCCGGCGCCAACGACGGGGGCGGGTCCGTGCGCATCCCGGCCGCCTGCAACGGCCTGGTCGGGCTCAAGACCAGCCGCGGACTGGGGCCCTACGGCCCCCAGACGGGCGAGACGATGTTCGGGATGGTGACCCAGGGAGTCGTGACGCGGACGGTGCGCGACAGCGCCGCCCTGCTGGACGCGATCATCGGCCCCGACCCGCGCGCGGGCTACCGCTCCGCCACGCACGACGAGCCCTTCGCGGAGCAGATCCGCGCGCGGCCGGGCCGGCTCCGCGTCGGCTACTCCGTCTCCTCGGCCATCAACGCCCACCCCGACCCCGAGGCGTTCGCGGCCGTCGAGCAGGCAGCCCAGCTCCTGACCGACCTCGGCCACGAGGTCGAGGAGGTCTCGCCGCCCCACAACGACGAGGCCCTCGCCCGGGACTTCCTCACCATCTGGTTCGCCCAGCTCTACGGCCAGGTCAGCGACGCCAGGGAGCGACTGGGCGCGCCCGACAGCCACTTCGAGGCAGACACGCTGGCCAGCGCCGAGATCGGTCGCGCCACCGGGCTGCTCCCGATGCTGCGGGCCATGCAGAACGTCAACGGCTACGTGCACGCGCTGGCCGAGTTCCACGAGAGCTACGACGTCTTCCTCACCCCGACCCTCGCCCGCCCCCCGCTGCTGGTGCACGCCACCCGCACGCCCGACCGCCTGCAGACGCTGGCGCGCGTCGTCAGCCGGTTGCGCGCTGGCCGGGTGCTGACGGCCACCGGGGTGCTCGACGAGATCATCCACGACAACCTCGACTGGGTGCCCTACACGCAGCTGGCGAACCTCACCGGCCGGCCCGCCATCAGCGTCCCGCTGCACTGGACGGAGGCGGGCCTGCCCCTGGGCGTGCAGCTCGTCGGCGCGCTCGGCTCCGACGGCGACCTCCTGCGGCTCGCGGCGCAGCTCGAGGAGGCCCAGCCGTGGGCCTGGCGTCACCCGGCAGCCGTGGCGACCGCCTGACGCAGGGCGTCAGGCTCGTGCCGTCACCAGACCGGCCGACGGTCAGCCTGCCACCCGCGCCGATCCGGCGACCTCCAGCACGACCGCCCGGCACGCGGGCGCCTCGCGGGCCAGCGCGTCCTCGAACCGCGGCCCGGCGGTGTCCATCCAGCCTCGCGGGTGCCTCGAGCCGCCGGGCACGTGGAAGGTCCCCCAGTGGACCGGGACGGCGCACGCCGCGCCGCTCATCCGGCAGGCGACCGCCGCCTCCTCCGGTCCCATGTGTCCCGGCGAGAGCCGCGGGCCCCACCCGCCGACCGGCACGACGGCCACGTCGACGGGAGCTCCGGCCATCTCCGCCAGGTCCGCCATCGCGGGATGGATGCTGGTGTCCCCGGCGAGCCAGACGACCCCGGACGGGCCCCGCACGAGGTGGCCGTGGGCGCCGTTGGGCCGGTGCGGCATCGGGCGGGAGTGGTGCACCGCCTCCACGAGGCGGACCGTGACGTCTCCGGATCGCCCCACGGCCACCCACTCCCCCTCGGCCAGCCCGCGCCCGGACAGTCCCTTGCCGGTGACCCAGGCGGCGTTCTCCGGCGACGTCAGCACCGGTGCCGTGGCGAGCATCCGCAGCGAGGACACCTCGGCATGGTCGTGGTGCAGGTGGGAGAGCAGGACCGCGTCCGCCCCGCGCCAGGCGGTGCTGTCCGGCCGCTCCCCCCGCCGACGCAGGATCCCCCCGTGCGTCCGCAGGAGCGGGTCGGCCACGAGCCGCACCCCGTCGAGGTCGAGGACGACGGTGGAGTGGCCGAGCCAGGTCAGCGAGATCGCCACGTCACCCGACGCCCGCCTCGCGCCAGGCCCCCCGCACGACCTGCGCCGCGCCCTTCTCCACGATGCCGGCCTTGACCAGCACGCGGGCGGACTCGGCGACCTGCGCCGCGGCCTGCGCGAACGTCGCGGTGGAGGACAGGAAGTGGAGCGCGTGGTACCACATGCGCGCCGTCACGACGGTGTCCCCGAGCTCGGTGGCCACCCGGTAGAAGACCCGGTTCGGGATGCCCGAGTTGATGTGGACCCCGCCGTTGTCGGCGGTGCCGGTGTAACGGTCGGCGTACCGTGCCGGCTGCGGGTCCTTGCCCAGGATCGGGTTGTCGTACGCCGTCCCCGGGTTGCGCATCGAGCGCAACGCCTCGCCGTACAGGTCCGGGGCCATGATCTCGTCGCCGATCAGCCAGTCGGCGTCCTCGGGGCGCTCGCCGGCCGACCACTGCGTGATCGCGGTGCCGAAGACGTCGCTGAAGTGCTCGTTGAGTGCCCCGGACTCGCCCTGGTAGACCAGGCCGGAGGCGTACTGCGTGACGCCGTGCGCCAGCTCGTGTCCGACCACGTCGAGCGAGCGGGCGAAGCCGGAGAAGATGACGCCGTCGCCGTCACCGAAGGTCATCTCGTCGCCGTCCCAGAACGCGTTGTTGTACTTGGTGCCGTAGTGGACGTTGAGGACGAGGTCCAGGGCCCGGTTGTCGATGGAGTCCCGGTTGAGCATCTGACGGAAGAAGGAGCGCACCACCCCTGCGCTGTCGTAGGCGTTGATGACGTCGGAGTCCTTGGTCTCCGGACCGCCCTCGGGCCGCACCAGGGTGACCCTCTGGTTGGTGGATCCCGCACTGTCGTAGACCTCCCGACGCGCCGTGCCGGTCGGGGGCGGCGCGAGGGACGGTGCGGCCTCCCCCGCGCCCCGGTCGGTGGCCTCGGCGCGACGCCGACGGGCTGCCTCAGAGAGGTTCAGGTCGGCGTCGTCGACCGACAGCACCGCCTCGTTGTCGGCGAGCGCCGCCTCGACGTACGGCGGCACGAAGTAGCAGGAAGCGCGTCCACTGACGGCTCTGCCCATCGATCTGCTGGCGGTTCTGGTGGTCATGGTCCCTCCTGGGGCGTCGTGGCCGAGTGGCCTACTGGAAGGACCCGCGGACGCGGCGGGAGATACACGCCGGGAGTGGTCCAGTCGTACGCCGGACGGCCGGGCTCCACTGCAGTCTCGCCGCATCGACCCTGCGACACCTCGCCCGTTTCGAGTGAGCCGTGCTCGGCCGGGCGTCCCTAGGATCGAGGGAGCCGTCACGGGGCCGCACTCACCGCACACGGAGGGAGCCTCATGCCGAGGATGATGATCCGGGTGGACGCCGAGCTCTCCGAGGGGGTCCTCAGCGCGTTCCCGCACCTGACCGCCCGGCGACAGCAACCGCAGACGACGCTGTCGGGCGACATGGTCGACCAGGAGGAGCTCCAAGGAGTGCTCAACCTGCTCTCCAGCCTGGGCATCGACGTGGTGGAGGTCCTGACCATCCCCGATCCCTGAGGGATGCGCGCCACCCCGAAGGGGCCTACCCTCCAGGGGGGACTGGATTTCGGTACCCATCTCCAGGGACGCCGGCAGGACGGATGCACCCATGACGAGAGATCCGCCCGGACGTCGGCTGTCGCCGTCAGCCGCCGGCCTCGGCGTGCCGCCCGGGGTCCCGCACCTGCCGCGCACCTACGTGTCGCGACCGGTCCTGTGGCAGCGCCTCGACGCCGCCACCGGCGCGCCGATGACCCTGCTGGTGGCTCCTGCCGGCGCCGGGAAGTCCCTGGCTGTCGCGGGATGGTTGCGGACCCACCGGACGTCGTCCGGCGCCGACGTGGCCTGGCTGGCCGCCACGGACGACGGCGTGGAGACCAGGCTCCGAGAGGTCCTCGACGGTGGTGTCGGCGGCGACGTCGACGGGACCGCCCGGGACGGACGTCGACCCCTCGTGGTGGTGGACGACGCCCACCAGCTGCCGGCCTCGGCCGTCCGCCTCCTGGACGCCCGCCTCAACGAGGCACCGGACGAGATGCGGGTGCTTCTCCTGAGCCGGTGGGACCTGCCCTTCGTCCGGCTGGCGCCCCAGATGATGGGGCATCTCACCACCCTGCGCGGGGACGTGCTGCGCCTGACGGACGACGAGTGCAGGCTCCTCGTCGAAGCCCACTCCGGGACGACGGAACCCGAGGTGGTGTCGTCCATCACCGCCCGCACCGAGGGCTGGTGCGCCGCGGTGGTGCTGACCGCGCGGATGGTCGCCGCCTCACCGGACCCGGTCGCAGCGGTGAGACGGGTCTCGCGGGGCAACTCACGGGTCGCCGACCAGGTGGCCAGCGAGGTCTTCGCCGCGCTGACGCCGCAGGAGCGGCACCTCCTCCTGTGCATCGCGAGCGAGGGGGAGGTGAGCGCTGAGACGGCGCGGCACCTCACGCACGACCCCGAGGCAGGCACCGCACTCGACGGCCTGGAGTCGACCGGGCTGCTGGTGACCCGCACCGAGGTCGACGGCGTGACCTCCCTCGACGACGCCATGCTGGGGGTGCCCGACGCCCCGGAGGCGCGGTTCCGTGTCCACCCGCTGCTGGTCGAGGTCGTGCGTCGCCGCATCGTCTCGGGGGGTGTCGACGTCGAGCGTGCCCGCTCGACCGTGCTGCGCGCCGTACGTCTCGACGTGGCACGCGGGGTCACGGCGGGCGCGTTCCGGCGGCTGGTGGACCTGGGGCACACCACCGCGGCTGCCGAGCAGCTGGCCGTCGAGGGTCCGCTCCTCGTCATGGACGGGCGGTCGCGGGACGTGCGCACCTTCGCCCAACGCTGGCCGGACGTCGTCGATGCGCACCCCGGGACGTGGTTCACGATGGCGCTGGAGCGGTGGAGCCACGAGGACGTGCCGACGGCGGTCCAGTGGCTGGACCGGCTGGTCGCGCACCCCGTCGAGGATCCGGACGGGACGGGGCGCCTCGAGGTGCAGCGCCTGTGCGCCCGGTTGCTGCGCTCCCGCCTCGCCCTCGAGCCGGCGCTGCCCGTCGTGGACGAGGCCCAGCGCCTGATCGACTCACCCCGGTTCGCGTCGGTCGCCACCGACCTCCGGCCACACCTCCTCCGGGAGGTGGGCACCAGTCAGATGCAGCTGGGCCGGCTCCGGGAGGCCGAGCCCAACCTGATCCGGGCGGTGCGACTCAGTGAGGACCTGCGGATGCCCGGCTACGCCCTGGCAGCCATGAGCCACCTGGCCACGCTCTACTGGATGGAGGGCCGGGAGCACGTGGCCGGACCGCTGGCCGGTCGGACCCTCGAGGTGCTCGTGGAGCGGGACTCCGCTCCGCCGGGCTGGACGCCCCCGTTTCCGCGCAACCGCGCCCAGGTGGTGACGGACCTCGTGCGCATGTCCACCACCTTCAGTCCGGTCCCCCCGGACGAGCCGGCCCCGGATGGCGCCTCCGTCAACCCCACCGACACCACGACCCACTTCTGGCACCGGATCCGCGACGCACGCGCATGGCTGGCCCGGGGCTCGGTCGTCCAGGCCGAGCGCACCCTGCAGGGGCTCATCGACGCCCCGCTCCTGCCCGCCCACCTGCGAGCCGTCCTGCTGATCGAGCGTGCCTTCCTCGCTGCGCTGTGCGACGACCACATGAGGCTGCGCAGCCTCGCCGAGGAGCTCGACGAGCACGGGTTCCGTGGGGAGTCGGCACTGCTCCGCGGGGTCCACGCGGACATGGTGGGAGAGCTGCGCCAGGCCATCGAGCACTTCTCCGAGGCGACGGAGGCGACCATGATCGACCAGCCCCCCTGCCGGGCGCTCGCCCTGACCTGCCAGGCCCAGCTCAGCGATGCCCTCGGGGACGGACAGCTCGCGCACCACTCGCTGAGGACCGCGGTGGCGATCACGGAGATCCGCGGCAACTTCGTGCCCTTCCTGGGGTGGAGCCGACACGGGACCCCCGTGCACCTGCTCCTGCGGCGGATGGACCTCGGTGGGTCGCACCGGTGGCTGGAGGAGCTGGTGGTGCTCACGGGCCGGCAGCCGGGCATCGTGACGACCCTCGCCCCGACGATCGCCACGGTCCGCGAACGGTCGTCGGGCGACGAGCCCGTCGCCCCGACGGCGTTGAGCCCTCGCGAGCGCGACGTGCTCCGCGAGCTCGCGCGCGGGGCGACGTACGCCGACATCGCCGCCGGCCTCTTCGTCTCCGAGAACACCGTCAAGACGCACGTCTCCAGCCTCTACAGCAAGCTCGGCGCGTCGCGACGCAGCGAGGCGCTTGCGATCGCCCGCCGGCTGGAGCTGCTCTGAACCGTTCGGTGTCCGCCGCCCGTGGCGGCGTCACTCCGCGTCGGGCTCGGGCGGGGCGGGGCCCGGATGGTGGGCCGCGATGTGCTCCTCGTGGTCGGGCTCGAGGGGTTCGTCGTGATACACCGTCCCGTCGCGGGCCGGCTGGTCGGTGAGGTCGTGCACCCGGCGCGCCTGCCGGACGCCCTGGGAGATGCTGTGCCACAGGTGGTCCTGGCCGAGGTCGGCGAGCAGCCCCGAGCGCTGCAACGCCCGGCGCACCGGCCACATCACGCGGACGAGGTGGAGGTCGACGTCCCGCTGCCGCAGTGCCGCCAACAGGTCCGCCAGGACATCGGCACTCGTGGTGTCCATCTGGTTGGTCGCCTCGACGTCGAGCACGAGGGCGCGGGTGTCGGGTGCGGCGTCGACCAGGGCCAGGACCCTGTCCAGGACCGGCGCCGCGGTGACCCAGAAGATCGGGACGTCGATCCGGAGCACGAGGACACCGGGGTAGGTCGAGCGCTCCTCGTGGTTGCGGACGCCGCCCCAGGCCGCCTTCTCGTGGGGCACCCTGCCCATCACCTCGACGTCGACCCTGCTGGAGCGGAAGACCAGGCCCAGCACCGACACCGCGACGGCGAGGAGCAGCCCGTAGAGGGGGCCGAGCGCGAGCACGCCGACGGCGGCCACACCTGCGGCGACGATGTCGTTGCGGCGCACCCGGGCGTACCGGCGCAGCGCGGGCAGGTCCATCAGCTTCCACACCGCATTGACCACGATCGCGCTGAGCACCGCCCTGGGGAGCACGGAGAGGGCGGGGGCGATGGCCACGATCACGACCAGGGCCACCACGGCGGCGACCAGGCCGGCCACCTGTGTCCGCCCACGAGCGTCGCTGAGCGCCGCCGTCTTCGACAGGCTGCCGGCCACGCCGAGCCCGCCGAACAGGCCACTGGCGACGTTGGCCGCGCCCGAGGCGACCAGCTCCTGGTCGGCGTCGATCCGGTAGTCGCCACGGCCGGCGAAGAGCCGGGCGGCGCTCAGTCCCTCCGCCAGGCCCACGAGCGCCAGCGCCGCGCCGGCGGTGAGGAGCTGGATGAGGTCCCCGGCGGCCACGGTGGGGATGCCCGGCGTCGGGAGCCCGCGCGGGACCGTTCCGACGACCTCGACGCCGTGCGCCTGCAGGTCCAGCGCCGCCGACGAGGCCAGGCTCGCGACCAGCACGAGGAGCCCCCAGGGGAACGCGGCCACGAGCCAGGCGCCTGCGAAGAGGACGACCAGTGACACGACCGACACCGCGACGGTTGCGAGGTCTGCCTCACCTCGGGTGAGGCTCGATCCCAGGGCCCCTACGCGTTCGACCACCTGGCCCTGCGGGGTCGGCACTCCGAGCAGGTGCGGCAGCTCGTTGAGGATCACCAGGACGGTCAGTCCGAGGACGAAACCGGTCACGATCGGCTTGGACAAGAACTCCGCCAGCCAGCCGACCCGGGCGAATCCGGCCGCGACGAGCACCAGCCCCGACCCCAGGGCCAGCGCCGCCGTGTACGACGCCGCCTGCGCCGTGCCGGCGACCCCGAAGGTGGCCAGCAGGGATCCGGAGAGCACCGACACGGTCGAGACCGGCCCCACGACGAGCTGGCGCGACGAGCCGAGGACGGCGTACGCCACCAGTGCCACCGGTACCGCGTAGAGGCCGACCTGCACCGGTGCGCCCGCGATCGAGGCGTAGCCGAGGGCCTGCGGCACGGCGAGCGCCGCGACCACCGCCCCGGCGACGAGGTCCCCGCGCAGCCACGACGCGTGATAGCCCGGCAGCCAGGTGACCATCGGGATCCGGCGCCAGCGCCGGGTGGTCACGGCCCCTGTGCTGTCGCTCATCCAGTGCACCCTGTCCGCCGGCGTCCGGGTCGCCGACGACTGGTCCCCTCGGCGTCCGACGAGGCTATCGACGACCACGCTTCCGCGGCTCGCCTCCAGCGGGTGAGAAGTGGGCGAGCCACCCGAAACGGGCGAGGCCGCCTCGACGTCCGCCCGCGACGATGGATGTCCGTCGAGCCCGCCCGAGGAGGTCGCCGTGAGCCAGGAGTCGACGATGGCCGAGCCGCCGGTGCCGGTCACCGCGCCGACGATCCGGGGCCTCCCCGAGCTGTGGCAGGCCCTGCTCACCTTCGGGCTCGTCTCGGTGGGCCTGGGACTGGTGCTGGCGGTCTGGCCGGAGCAGACACTGACCGTGTGTGCCGTGCTCGTGGCCATCGAACTGCTGCTGGTGGGCGCGTACCGGATCTTCTCGGCTCTCGTGTCCAGCCACCTCGACACCGGGGCCCGGACGCTGCTGGCGCTCTCCGGGGCCCTTGCCCTCATCGTCGGCCTGCTGTGCCTGCGCGAGCCGCTGCAGAGCCTGCTCGCGCTCGGCATCCTGCTGGGCGCGTGGCTGGTCGCGTCCGGTGTCCTCGACCTGCTCCAGGCGCTCCTGCATGCCGACCGGTCCCGCCGGACGGGCGACCTCGCGTCCGGAGCGGTCAGCGTCATCCTGGGGGGTGTCCTGCTCGCCAAGCCGCAGCTCTCGCTCGGCCTGCTGGTGGTGCTGGCCTGCACCTGGCTGTTCGCCTCCGGGGGCATCGCGATCCTGGTGGCCCTGAGCCGCAGGCGCGCCGAGAGGGCGACGGTCACGCCATGAGCCAGGACACCGCCCTCGGTGTCGTCGAGTACCTCGTCATCGAGCTGCCCGGCTCGGGGGCGTTCGCCGTCGACGACCTGCGGCCGTTGCTCGACCTGGCCGACCGTGACGTGGTCCGGCTGCTGGACGCCGAGGTGGTCCACCGCCCGGCCGACGGCTCGCCCCCGTTGCTGGTGGACGGTGCAGGCTCGACGTCGGCGGAGCTGACGGGGCTCGCCGCCCTCGCCGGAGCGGCGTCGGGGCTGCTGGACGCCGAGGACATCGGCTCGGTCGCCGAGCTGGTCACCCCGGGCGGCTACGCCCTGGTGCTGGTCTTCGAGAACGTCTGGACCGCCGCCCTGGCCTCCGCGCTCGACCGGCACGGCTGCCGACTGGTGGCCAGCGGCCAGGTCGACGGACGCGACCTCGACGCCGCACTCGCCACCGATGCCGACCGACCCCCAGGAGGGTGACATGGGACTGCTGAGGACGGCCGCTCGTACTGCCGTGGTGACCAGCACCGCGACGCGGGTGCACGGTCGGGTTGCGGCCCGGCAGCAGGGGGCCTGGGCGAGCCAGACCGCCTCACCGCCGGCGGCGTCCGCAGCCGAGCCGGCCCCCGCGCCGGAGGCTGCGCCAGCAGCCCCGCACGACCCGGGCGCGATGCTGGGACACCTGCGACAGCTGGGCGAGCTCAGGGACGCGGGAGTGCTGACCGAGGCGGAGTTCGAGGCTCAGAAGGCGCGGATCCTGGCCGGGTGAGACGGCCTCGCTCGCCACCCGTGGCCCAGCGCGGCGTCGCCAGGACGCCAGTCGGCCGGGGACCCGACCGACTGGCGTCCGGGGCACGGATCAGTCCTGCTCGGCGAAGAMCTCGCGGATCGCGCTCTCCTGGGCGTCGCTCAGGTTCGTGAAGATCAGCTGGGGCTTGGCCTCGGCGAAGGCGTCGCTGACCTTGTCCATGACGGCGTCTGAGGTCATCACGAACAACGCCGACGTGCCGGGGGTGACCTCGTCGCGCACCCGGTTGATGAAGCCGTCGTCGATGCCGACGTCGCGGAGCGAGCCGGCGAGGGCCCCCGTGGCCGCGCCGATCGCGGCGCCCAGCAACGGGACGAAGAAGATCAGGCCGAAGAGCATCCCCCAGAAGGCACCCCCGAGCGCCCCGGCACCGGCGAGGTTGCTGAGCTGGCGGGTCTTGGGCTTCTTCTTGCCGGTCTCCCAGCTCACCGTCGCGGCGTCATGGATCGTGATCAGGTTCTGCGTGGCGAGGTCGTGCAGGATGTGCGTCGCGTCCTCCGCCCCGGTGGCGGTGTCGAACTTCCAGACCGTGAGAGTTCCCATGGTGTGTCCCCTTCGTTGGCTCGATGACGTCCACATGGTGTCGGCGAGCGGAGTCGTGGGACTCACCCGAACCGGGTGAACGCGCCCGTGGCGACGACTCCCGCGCCGGATCACGCTCACCCGCTTCAGGGGTGCTGTGCTCCGGCCGCGTCCGCGAGCGTGGCACCGGTCGGACCACCGGCGTCATCGAGGAGACCGTGCTCTGTGGTCGACGGCCGCTCCGAGTACGCGCGGTACGACGGCTCGGTCCTGGTGATCGTGAAGGACGACGCCGGGCTGGTCTTCTCCGTGAGCGGAGGATCAGCGGACGACGGCGACGGGGCACTGCGCCCGGTGGATCAGGTCCTGGGTGACGGAACCGAGCTGCAGGCCCTCGAAGAAGCCGTGCCCCCGTGCGCCGACAACGACCAAGGTGGCGTCCGCGGAGGCGTCGACGAGCAGTGAGCCGGGCGCCACCGGGATGGCCTCCGTGGCGAGGACGACGTCCGGGTGGGCCTCGCGCAGGCCGGCGACGCTCTCCCCGACCAGCACCTCACGGTCCTCGACGTCGTCGGTGACCGAGCGCGGCTCGCTGCGCAGCACGTCGGAGGAGGGGGTGTGCTCCTTCCACCCGTGCACGGCGACGACGACCTCACCGGTCCGCTCGGCGCGGCGGCAGGCGTACTCCAGGGCGGCGTGGGCCATCTCCGAGCCGTCGACGCCGACGACGATCCGCGCCGAGCCCGGCTTCTTGGCCGGTCGCACCACCACCACGGTGCAGGGAGCGTGACGGGTCACGTGCTGGGTGACCGAGCCGATCGCGGCCCCGGCCACGCGCCCGTGGCCGTGGCTGCCGAGGACGATCTCGTCGGCGGACTCGGCCAGCTCCAGCAGGGTGCCGGCGACGTGGCCCTTGTACTGCCGGGCCTCGTAGTCGGCGACGTCCAGCCCGGACAGGATCTTCTCCGCGGCACTCACGTGGTCCACGTCGTGCGTGGTGTTGCCCTCCCACGGGGTGGCGATCTTGTGCACCACCACCGCCACCCGCAGAGGCACGTCGTTGCGGACCGCCTCGTCAGCCGCCCACAGCAAGGCCCGCTGGGCGTCGCTGGAGCCGTCGTACCCCACCAGGACGGTTCGCTCGGTCGTCATGACACCCACCGTCCCCCGGGCGAGGGCCACGGAGCAGGGTCGATGGTCCCGCGGTTCTCGGGGCGTAGGGCACCACCCTCACCCCGCGGGGTCTGGACACGTGTCCACGGGGCCCCTACGTTCCGGGGATGGCCAGGATCTTGTCGTTGCTCATCATCGTGTGGCTCGTCATCGGTGCGTTCGCCGCCTACCAGCGCGACTACTTCTCCGACACCGAGACCAGCTGCGCCGAGGCGGGCAACATCGCGCTCACCGTCGTCGCCGGACCGCTCAACTACATGGGGGTCAACCCGGAGGTGGACTGCGCCGACGTCGACGTGAACGTCCCCGAGCCGTCGAAGTGACCGCCTGACCGCCTGACCGCGTCCGGCCGCCGCCTCCCCACCGGGTCGATGTCCAGACCACCCCCGGTGATCTCGTCGTTCGACTGAGCGCGCACCGGGTCCGAACGCACCATGGACGCTCGTCCACGGTCCGGGGGGATCCAGCATGTCGAACCACGTTGCCGCGCGCCCGGTCGCCGGCGCCGCGCTGATGCTCGGCGCACTCCTGCTCCTGCTCGGCC
>NZ_JBFUKA010000026.1:0-45847 GCF_056401085.1 Nocardioides sp. P4_G4 | reverse complement strand
ACCTCGACCCGACGAAGCTCCCCCGCCACGGAGGGACCGCCACCTCGGTGGTCATCACCATGGACTTCGACACCCTCGTCAGTGGGCTCGGGGTCGCGACCACCGACACCGGCCACCGCATCAGCGCCTCCGAAGCCCGGCGCCTGGTCTGCAACGCCGGCCTCATCCCGGCCGTCCTGGGGGGTAGGTCCGAGGTCCTCGACCTCGGAAGGTCGAAGCGGCTCTACGAGAACGGCCCGCGGCGGGCGATGGATCTCCGCGACAAGCACTGCCGTGCCGAGGGCTGCGACATCCCCGCCGCCTGGTGCGAAGCACACCACCTCGTCCCCTGGAGCAAGGGCGGCAAGACCGACCTCGCCGACGGACTCCTCCTCTGCTCCCACCACCACCACGTGGCCCACGACGACAGCTACCTCCACGACCGACTCCCGAGCGGCGACCTGAGGTTCCACCGCCGCAGATAGGACCGGCCGGCGAAGGGTCGGAGATCACCCCCCGAGTCCCAGCGATGGACTAACGGGGCGTCAGTAACGGCCGGCGTCGCCACTGGCGACATGGACGTGCAGGTGCTTCGAGTCCTGGTAGCGCCCGAGGTTCGTGACGACTCGTGCCGCCCCGTGCTGTCGTTCGACCTGCCGAGCCACCGACTGCACGACATCGAGCAGCTCTCGCAGGAGCCGCTCGTCGGCGCCCGCCAGGTCGGTGAAGGAGGGCACGTGGACCTTCGGCACCACCACGACGTGCACGGGCCAGTGCGGCCGCGTGTGGTGGTAGGCGAGCACGCCGGTGCCGTGGTGGACGACGTCGAGCGCCGAGATGTCCCCGAGTGCGACGTCGCAGTAGAAGTCATCGCCGGAGTAGCCGCTCGAGGTCATGGTCGATCCTGACATCGCCATCGGCGGTGGGGCGCCGACTCCGCAAAGTCATACGAGCGCGACTCACGTGACAACGCCCCGCGAGGTCGACCACGACCTGGTGGTCATGGCCGACCCCGAGGGCAACGGGTTCTGCGTGGAGTGAGGCGCGACCTCAGTGGCGGGCGGGGCGCTTCCACACCTGTGCCGTCCGCAGGAGCACGGCCGCCATGACCGCGACGACGCCGAAGGTCGCGATGCCGGTCTCGCCGGCCACGAGGGCCAGGCTCGTGGGCGTGGTGGACGCGACGAGGGTGAACCCCCAGGCGAACGTCATGTTGGCGAAGGTGTGGCCCATCGTCACGGACCACACGCTGCCCGAGCGGTCCCACAGCCAGGCGTAGAAGACCCCGGCGGCGGTGATGGTCAGGACCGCCAGCGGTGCCGCGATCCAGCGCGGCCCCACGGTGTCGTACGTCGTCGCGAGCAGGATCAGCGGCAGGTGGAAGCAGCCGTGGATGAAGCCGGTGACGACCGCGGCGCGGCGCCGGGAGGTCAGCTGCTGGATGCGGGGCAGCATGAACCCGCGCCAGCCGATCTCCTCGCCCACCAGGACGACCATCATGACGAGGAAGTTGAGCACCGAGCTGACGACGACGTTGGCGACCGTGAAGCCGGTGACGTGGAGGGGCTCCAGGTGTCCCGCCCCCACCAGCAGGGCGATGCCGAACGCCCCTCCGCAGAGGAGGATCGGCATGCCGAACGCCGAGCCCCAGGTCTGCCTGCCGGCCCGGCCCACGCCGATGCTGCGCCACAGCTCGCGACGACGCCCCCTCCTGAACATCGTGAACGTGAGCACCGTGACTGCCACGGTCGGCAGGAGTGCGCTGATGAGCACGTTGACGTGGGCGTCGGGGATCCACAGGACGAGACCGAGCGCCATGGCGAAGGTGAGGGAGACGAAGGCGAGGACCTCACGCAGCGGGGAGCCCTGCTGAACCGATGTGGGGGTGGATGTCGGGGATGGTCCGACCGTAGGCGGCGGGGTGAATGTCTGGATGGGTGTCCGGGTCGATGTCATGTCTCCAGACTCACCGTGCGACCACCCCGGCCGCGTCTGGCTCGGGACCCCACATGACAGGCCTCGGGACAGAGCCGGGTCGTCCCGCGGGCCACCCGGAGCGGACGACTCAGCGACCGCCCGGGACCGCGAGACCGGACTCGTAGGCGTACATCACCAGCTGGGCGCGGTCCCGGAAGTCGAGCTTGGTGAGGAGGTGGCTGACGTGTGTCTTCACGGTGCCGTAGCCCAGGTGCAGCTGGGCCGCGATCTCGTGGTTGGACAGGCCCTGGGAGACGGCGAGCAGCACCTCGCGCTCGCGGTCGGTGAGCCCGTCGTCGTACGTCGGGTCGCGTCCGGCGGGCAGTGCGGCGAACCGTTCGATCAGGCGGCGGGTCACGCGGGGGTGCAGCAACGCCTCGCCCGCGGCGACCACCTCCAGCGCCTCCAGCAGCTGGTGCGGGCGGGTGTCCTTGAGCAGGAAGCCGCTCGCCCCCGACCTCAGGGCCTCCAGCACCAGGTCGTCGTCGTCGAAGGTCGTGAGCACCAGGATCCGGGTGGCACGGCACGCCGGGTCGGCCAGGATGGTCCGGGTCGCGGCCAGGCCGTCGAGGTGGGGCATCCGGACGTCCATCAGCACCACGTCCGGGGCGGTACGCCGGCACAGCGTGATCGCCTCCAACCCGTCCCGGGCCTCGCCGACCACCTCGACACCCTCCGCCGACCGCAGCAGCAGCACGAACCCGGCGCGCACCAGGTCCTGGTCGTCCACCACGGCGACCCGGATGCTCGACGGGCCACTCATCTGCGGGCCCTCATCGACGGGCCAGCGGGAGCGTGGCGTGGACGCGGAAGCCCCGGCCGCGCGCGCCGTGCTCGACCGTACCGCCGAGCAGTCGGACCCGTTCCTCGAGGCCGACGAGGCCGTGGCCCCGGGCCTTCCGGCCCGCGGCGCGTGGTGGACCGGGGTCGGTGACCTCGATGTCGAGCACCCCGGCCGATGCGGTGACACCGACGGTGGCGGTGGTGGCGGCGGAGTGCTTGACGATGTTGGTCAACGACTCCTGGACGATGCGGTACGCCGTCAGCGAGACGGCCGCGTCCATCGGCGGCGCCGGACCCGACCGGACCAGGTCGACCTCGAGGCCCGCGGCCAGGAGGTCGTGGGCCAGCGCCGGCAGGTCGTCGACACCCTGGCCCGGCGGGCGCGTCCCCTCCTGGGTCTCCTCGCGCAGCATGCCCAGCATCGAGCGGGTCTGGTCGAGGGCCCGACGACTGGTCTCGGCGATGGTCTCGAGCGCCTGCGCGGCGGCGTCGGGGTCGGTGCGGATGACGTGGGCGCCCACGCCGGCCTGCACGGCGATCAGCGACATGCTGTGCGCCACGACGTCGTGCAGCTCGCGCGCGATGCGCAGCCGCTCCTCGGTGACCACCGCGTGCAGCACGGCCCGCTGCTGCTCGCGCCGGGACCGGACGACCTCACCCGCCGCCCACGCGGCGACCACGAGCGCGAAGGCGAGCAGGACGTCCTTCGTGCGAAGGTCCGGGACACCGGCCAGCCCGAGCACGACGAAGCAGGCGAGACCGGCGCCGAGCCCGATCGCGGCGTCGCGGCGCCGGCCGTACGTCGCGAGCGAGTAGAGGCTCAGCAGCATCAGGACCGACAGCAGGCCGATGTAGTGGAAGGTGCCGCTGACGACCAGGGCGCCCACGAGGAACACGGCGTACGACGCCCGGGGCCTCGTGCGGCGCCACGCCAGCGCGCCGGCCGCGACGACCGTGGCCACCGCTGCGAGCAGGTCGGGCTCGTGCAGCCGGGGGTCGATCCCGGCGACGTCCGTGGCGAGGAGGGAGGTGAGGGCCAGCGCCGCGGCCACGATCCCCAGGGCGGGGTCGAGCCAACGGTCCAGGCGTCGCCACAGCGAGTTCCCCCCGCTGCCCCGGAACGCCGGTGCGACCGACTCGGCGCCCATCCCAGGAGGCTACGCGCGGAGGTGGGG
Organism: Nocardioides sp. P4_G4; assembly: GCF_056401085.1. Classification (NCBI taxonomy): domain Bacteria; kingdom Bacillati; phylum Actinomycetota; class Actinomycetes; order Propionibacteriales; family Nocardioidaceae; genus Nocardioides; species Nocardioides sp. P4_G4. Next base: position 41,933 of record NZ_JBFUKA010000026.1, on the reverse strand, counting down.
CTCGCGCCTCTGTCCCGGGACGTAGGTCCCGGGACGTATCGCCCAGGGTCGGGGTCGGTCAGGCGGTCTTCGGGAACCGCACGCCGGTGTTGGCGTGGCACCGGTAGCCGAAGGGGTTCTTCGCGAGGTACTGCTGGTGCTGGTCCTCGGCGTAGAACCAGCCGGCCTCGGAGGCCGGTCGGATCTCGGTGGTGATCGAGCCCAGGCGGCGACGGGCGAGCTCGTCGCCGTACACCTTGGTCAGCTCGCGAGCAGTGGTCTCCTGCTCGGGGGAGGTGACGTAGAGGGCCGAGCGGTACTGCGTGCCGACGTCGTTGCCCTGCTGCATGCCCTGGGTCGGGTCGTGGATCTCGAAGAACTTCTTGACCAGGTCGGCGTACGAGACCACGGTCGGGTCGAAGACGATCCGCACGGCCTCGGTGTGACCGGTGCGGCCGGAGCAGACCTCCTCGTACGACGGGTGCGGGGTGTGGCCACCCGCGTAGCCGACCGACGTCGACCAGACGCCCGGCAGCTGCCAGTAGATCTCCTCGGCGCCCCAGAAGCAGCCGAGGCCGAAGATCGCCACCTCGTGGCCGGCGGGGACCTCGTCGGTGACGACGGGCGTCTTGAGGACCACGTGCTCGCCGAGGGCCCAGGGTGAGGAGTCGCGGCCGGGGAGGGCCTCGTCGGGGGAGGGGAGGGTGGAGGGCTTGCCGAATCCGAACATGGCCCCATTCTCCCCGGGCGGACAAGGGCAGCCGGTCCGGCGGCCCGCGACCTCACCCGAGCCGGTAGAACCGCCAGAAGCCGAAGTCCTCGATCGGGAGCGTCTCGCAGGTGGAGAACCCCGCGTCGCGCCCGTACGCCGCCAGGGTCGAGGGTCGCATCACGGTTCCCGTGCCCACGCTCGGCGGCGACGAGAGGCCGTCGGGCAGGCACACGAAGAGGCTGAAGCCGTACATCAGCCGCTCGAGCTCGTCGCCGTCCGGGGCGAACGCGTCGGCGACCGCCTCGTCCATCACCACCAGCGGTGCGCCCGGGGCCAGGGTGCGTCGGACGGAGGCGAGCACCTCGACGGGGCGCGGCATGTCGTGGACGCACTCGAAGGCGAACGCCGTGTCGTACCCCTCGCCCTCCAGGGTGCCGGCGTCCGCATGGGTGAACGTGACCCGGCCGTCGACGCCCGCAGCCCGCGCGTTGTCCCGCGCCATCGCCACCGAGGGGGCGTCGATGTCGATGCCGGTGAACGTCGCGTCCGGGTAGGCGCGCGCGAGCGAGATCGTCGACCAGCCGGCCCCGCACCCGACGTCCAGGACCCGCCCCCCGGGTGAGGAGAGCCGGGCGTGGAGGTCGGGGACGGAGGCGAGCGCGTCGGCGAGACGTCTCTCGTACCAGGGCCGGTTGGCATCGGCCTGGCCCGTACGCGCGTCGTCGCCGAGGTCGTCCCAGCTCACACCGCTGCCGTCGTGGTAGGCGCGGAGCAGCTGGGGCAGGACCGGACCCACGGCGCCGATGAGACGCGCGACCGGGGCGAGGTAGTCGAGGCTGCTGGCGTCGGTCAGCACCTCGCGCATGCCGTCAGGCAGGGAGAAGAGGGGGTCGGAGGTCGTCTCCGGGGACGAGATCGAGGACGGGTCGACGGTGAGGAGCGAGGTCACGGCCTGCTGCTCCAGCCACTCGCGGGTGTAGCGGGGATCGGTCCCGGCGCGCGTCGCCAGCTGCGCGGCGGTCGCCGGACCCTCGTCGGCCAGGCTGCGGTAGTAGCCGAGGCGGTCCCCGAGATGGATCGAGAGAAGGTCGACCGCGCCGAGGATGGCGCCGAGGACCCGCTCCGCGGCGACCTCCCGCGCGTCGTCTCTCGAGCCGTCGGTGGGGGTGTCGGTGGGGGTGTCGGTGGGGATGGTCATTGTCGATGGTCCCGCCACGCGGCCCGGGAGGAAACCCCTGCGCCCCACGAGGTTCCGGACCCGCCGAGCGCCGGGTCTAGGCTCGCTGCCGTGACTTCCTCCGAACACGTGAGCAAGGCCGGCTTCGAGACGCGGGCGATCCACGCGGGCTACGAGCCCGACGAGATGACCGGCGCGGTGATCCCGCCCATCTACGCGACCAGCACCTACAAGCAGGACGGTGTCGGCGGGCTGCGTGGCGGCTACGAGTACAGCCGCTCGGCCAACCCGACGCGCACCGCGCTCGAGGGTGCGTTGGCGGCCGTGGAGATGGGGGAGCGGGGCTTCGCGTTCGCCAGCGGCCTGGCCGCGGAGGACACCGTGGTCCGCGCCCTCACCCGGCCGGGCGACCACGCGGTGATCCCGGACGACGCGTACGGCGGCACGTTCCGCCTCTTCGACAAGGTCGAGAAGGTCTGGGGCCTCGACCACAGCCCGGCGCCGGTGAGCGACGTCGACGCCGTCCGCGCCGCCATCCGGCCGGGCAGCACCCAGCTGGTCTGGGTGGAGACGCCCACCAACCCCATGCTCAACGTCGGCGACATCGAGGCCCTCGCCGCGGTCGCCCATGACGCCGGCGCGCTGCTGGTCGTCGACAACACCTTCGCCTCGCCCTACCTCCAGCAGCCGCTCACGCTGGGTGCCGACGTGGTCGTCCACTCGACGACCAAGTACGTCGGGGGGCACAGCGACGTGGTCGGCGGCGCGATCGTCGTGCGCGATCACGAGCTGGCGGACGCGATCACCTTCCACCAGAACGCCATGGGTGCGGTGGCCGGACCCTTCGACTGCTTCCTCACCCACCGCGGGCTGAAGACGCTCGGCGTGCGGATGGACCGGCACTGCGACAACGCCGAGAGGGTCGTCGAGTTCCTCACCTCGCACGCCGCGGTGACCGAGGTGATCTACCCCGGCCTGGAGTCGCACCCCGGCCACGCGGTCGCCGCGAAGCAGATGAAGCGCTTCGGCGGCATGGTGTCCTTCCGGGTCGCCGGTGGCGTCGAGCAGGCGCTGCGCGTCTGCGAGTCCACCGAGGTCTTCACCCTCGGGGAGTCGCTCGGCGGCGTCGAGTCGCTCATCGAGCACCCGGGGAGGATGACGCACGCCAGCGTGGCCGGCACCGACCTCGAGGTGCCTGCCGACCTCGTCCGCCTCAGCGTGGGCATCGAGACGATCGACGACCTGCTGGCCGACCTCGACCGTGCCCTGGGCACCAGCGCGAGCTGACGGGCGCACGGTTGTGACCGACCCCGACATCCGCTTCACGCTCGCCAACGAGCGGACGTTCCTCGCGTGGGTGCGCACGGCGATCGGGCTGGTCGCGGCCGGGGTCGCGGTCTTCCGCCTCCTCGACGAGTCGGTGGCGACGACCGTCCTGACCGTGGTGCTCCTCGCCTCGGGGGCGCTCGCGGGGTGTGTGGGCTTCGCCCACTTCCGCGGGGCCGACCGGGCGATCCGTCGCGGGGAGACCATGCCGACCAGCATGGTCACGGTCACGGTGATGACCGCCGGTGTGCTCGTCGCCGCCGCGGTGGCCACGGTGAGCGTGTTCCTCACATGAGCACCGTCAATCCTGTGGGCACCGTCAGTCCTGTGGGCACCGTCGTCTGCGTCGACTTCGGCTCCACCTTCACCAAGGCGGCGCTGGTCGACCTCGACACCGGCGCCATCGTCGCCGCCGCCAGCCACCCGACCACGCTGCCGGACCCGGACGGGGTGGGTGACGTCCTCGACGGGTACGACGCGTGCGTGGCCGCGCTGGTCACCCAGGACACCCGGGCGGCGGACGCCGACGTGCTGGCCTGCTCCAGTGCCGGCGGTGGCCTGCGCATCGCCGTGGTCGGCAACGAGGAGCTCGTGACCGCCGAGGCCGGGCGGCGGGTCGCGCTGTCCAGCGGCGGCAAGGTGGTCGCCGTCCGGGCAATCAGTCGCGACGACGACCTGTCCGACCTCGAGGACCCCGATGTCGTGCTCCTGACCGGGGGTACCGACGGTGGCAACGCCGAGCCGCTGCTCGCCGCCGCCCGCGGCATCGTCGACGGCGGCTGGCGTGGGCCGGTCGTGGTCGCGGGCAACGTCGAGGCGCAGACGGAGGTGGCCGCGGTCCTCGGCGGGCTGCCCGTCGTGCTCGCCGACAACGTGGTGCCCCGGATCGGCGTGCTGGCCCCCGACAGCGCCCGGGCGGCGATCCGCGAGATGTTCCTGTCGCACGTGATCGGGGGCAAGCACCTGAGCGCGCACACGTCCGCCGACGGCCACGTCTTCACCGCCATGGTCCGCGGGGCCACCCCCGACGTGGTGCTCACCGGGGTCGAGCTGCTGGCCCGCGGGCTCGGCCCCGAGGATCCCGGCGCCGGGGACGTGGTGGTCGTCGACATCGGCGGCGCCACCACCGACGTGCACACCGTCGTGGAGCTGGACCCCGAGGACGCCGGCCTGTCCCGTGAGGTCGTCGGACTCACCCCGGTCACCCGCACGGTCGAGGGCGACCTCGGGATGCGCTGGTCCGCGGTCAGCACGGTCGCCGCCGCCGGTCTGGTCGAGCTCGCCGATGCGGCGGCACGACGGCACGCGGACCCCGGCTTCCTGCCCGCCGACGACCCGGAGCACGAGGACGAGGAGCGCGAGGTGGACGAGGCCATCGCTCGAGCCGCCGTCGACCTCGCCCTCAAGCGGCACGCCGGTCGCAGCCGGGTCGTCGTCAGCCCGGAGGGTCGCGTGGTCGAGCGCAGCGGCAAGGACCTGCGCGAGGTCGACCTGCTCGTGGGCTCCGGCGGTGTGCTGCGGCACGGCGCGGAGGGCGTCGTACGACGCGTGCTCCTGCCCAGCACGGGGGAGCACATCGAGGGTGGCTGKCAGCTGCCGCGGGCGCCGCGCGTGGTCGTGGACCGTGACTACGTGCTGGCGGCGGCCGGCCTGCTCGTCGCCGATCACCCCGCAGCAGCGCACCGGCTGGTGCAGCGACTGGCCACCGGAGCCGGTGAGTAGCCTGCACCCGTGAGGGAGACGATCCGGTGAGCCCGGAGGACGTGGGTCGGGCGGTGCCCGCCGACAGCGCGGGGGTGGACGACGACGGGAGTGGCAGCGAGGAGGACTCGCGCCGCGAGCGGTTGACCACCCAGCTGGTCCAGCAGTGGTCCAGCCTGCGGGCGGAGCGTCGTCCCGAGCCGATCGCCATCACGACCGGCAGCAGCAACTTCAGCCGCGCGCAGGTGCCGTGGGGCCTCGACCTCGCCGCCGCGTGGTCGTGGCGGCTCATCATCATCTCGGCGGCGGTGCTCGGCATCGCCTGGGTGCTCGCCTACCTCGCGGTCATCACGCTGCCGCTGGCCGTGGCCCTGCTGATCACCGCGCTCGTCGGTCCGGCCGTCGCCCGTCTGCAGTCGATCGGACTGCCACGACCGCTCGCGACCGGCGCGGTGATGATCGTGGGCATCGCCCTGGTGGTGATGCTCCTGGCGTACGTCGGGCAGCAGGTCGCCACCGGCGCCCAGGACCTCGCCGACTCCGTGGTCGAGGGGCTCGACCAGGTCCGCCAGTGGTTGCTGACCGGTCCGCTCAACCTGAGCGACAGCCAGCTCAACGGCTGGCTCGAGTCGGCGCAGCGCACCATCACCGAGCAGTCGCGCGCCGGCGGTGCGGTCACCCGGGTGACCGAGGTCGGCACCGTGCTGGGGCACGTGGTGGCGGGCTTCTTCATCATCCTGTTCGCCACGTACTTCTTCCTCGCCGACGGGAGCCGCATCTGGGCCTGGCTGGTGCGCCTCGCGCCCCGCGCCGCCCGCGAGCACGTCGACGGCTCCGGTCGGGTCGCGTGGATCTCGCTCACCCAGTTCGTCCGCGCCACCGTGCTGGTCGCGCTCGCCGACGCGATCGGCGTCATGGTGGTCGCCGCGATCCTCGGGGTGCCGTTCGTGCTCGCCATCGGCGTGCTCGTCTTCCTCGGCGCGTTCATCCCCATGGTCGGGGCCACCGTGGCCGGCCTGGTCGCCATCCTGGTCGCCCTCGTCGACCAGGGCCCGATCACCGCGCTGCTCATGCTGGGCGGGGTGATCCTGGTCCAGCAGATCGAGGGGCACATCCTCCAGCCGTTCCTGATGGGCCGCTTCGTCTCCCTGCACCCGCTCGGCGTCATCGTGGCGATCGGCTGCGGCGTGCTGGTGGCCGGGATCGCGGGCGCGCTGGTCGCCGTACCCCTCGCCGCCGCCGGCAACGCGGTCGTCAACCACCTCGCCCGGGACCGCGATCGGGAGGACTTCGAGTCGCCGGTGACCACCGACGACGAGGAGGAGGATCTCGAGGAGGGACTCGACCGTGAAGAGCACGACCACCACGAGCACGACCACCAGCAGCACGACGACCACGAGCACGACGACCACGAGCACGACACCGAAGGGCACCGCAGTGACTGACCAGCAGACGAGGCCGGTGACGCTCGGCGACATCGAGGAGGCCCGCGAGGTGCTCGCCGACATCGCGGTGCGCACCCCGATGGAGGAGTCGCGCTGGCTCTCCGCGCTGGCCGGCGGCCCGGTCAGCCTCAAGTGCGAGAACCTTCAGCGCACCGGCTCCTTCAAGATCCGTGGCGCCTACGTGCGCATCTCCCGGCTCTCGGCGCAGGAGCGTGAGCACGGAGTGGTGGCCGCGAGCGCCGGCAACCACGCGCAGGGCGTGGCCCTGGCCGCGACCACCCTGGGGATCGCCTCCACCGTCTTCATGCCCGAGGGGGCGCCGATCCCCAAGGAGAAGGCGACGCGCGGGTACGGCGCGGAGGTGCGCTTCCACGGCCGCTACCTGGAGGACGCCCTCGTCGAGGCGCGGCGCTTCGCCGAGGAGACCGGAGCGGTGCTCATCCACCCCTTCGACCACCGCGACATCGTCGCCGGGCAGGGCACCGCCGGCCTCGAGGTGCTCGAGCAGGAGCCCGACGTCCGCACCGTGCTGGTGCCGACCGGCGGCGGGGGACTGCTGGCCGGCATGGCCATCGCCATCAAGGCGATGCGCCCCGACGTCCGCGTGGTCGGCGTCCAGGCCGAGGGGGCTGCCGCGTTCCCGGGCTCCCTGCGGGCGGGCGCCCCGGTCCCGCTGGACACCATGACGACGATGGCCGACGGGATCGCGGTCGGGCGTCCGGGCGACATCACCTTCGCCGCCGTCCAGGAGCACTGCGACGACATCATCACGGTGTCGGAGGAGTCGCTGTCGCGCGCGCTGCTGGCCCTGGTGGAGCGGGCCAAGATGGTCGTGGAGCCGGCCGGTGCGGCCGCGGTCGCGGCGATCCTGGACGACCCGACCGCTTTCGAGACCCCGGCCGTGGCCGTGCTCTCGGGCGGCAACATCGATCCGCTGCTGCTGAGCAAGGTGATCCGCCACGGTCTCGTCGCGGCGGGCCGCTACCTCTACCTCCGGGTCGTCATCCCCGACCTGCCCGGCGGCCTGGCCGCCCTGCTGCACGAGGTCGGGGAGGCGGGCGCCAACGTGCTCGAGGTGGCCCACGAACGGATCTCGCCGCGCCTGACCCTCAACGAGGTCGAGGTGCTGATCCAGCTCGAGACCCGCGGCGTCGAGCACGCCGAGACCGTGATGGCGCGACTGCGCGCACGCGGCTACCGCGTCTACCCCTGACCGACCGCCCTGCCGGGGGAAGGCAGGAGGCCGGTCGGGCGGGGCCCGACCGGCCTCGTGGCTGGTCTCGTGCGGTCCTGCGTGGCAGCGCCACGTCAGGAGGTCTGCAGGTCAGGACGTCTGCAGGTCAGGAGCGGTAGGGCTCCGCGTCGAGGATCTCGACCGTGACGTCCTTGCCGTTGGGGGCCGAGTAGGTGACCGTGTCGCCCTTGGACTTGCCGTTGATCGCGGCGCCCATGGCGGACTGCGGCGAGTAGACGTCCAGCTTGTCGCCCTCCGCGAGGTTCTCGCGGGCACCGAGGAGGAACTTCTCCTCCTCCTCGAAGTCGGTGAGCCGGACGGTGACGACCATGCCGGGCTCGACGACGCCGTCGTTGGGCGGGGTCTCGCCGACCTCGGCGCGACGCAGCATGTCCTCGAGCTGACGGATGCGGGCCTCCTGCTTGCCCTGCTCGTCCTTGGCGGCGTGGTAGCCGCTGTTCTCCTTGAGGTCGCCCTCGTCGCGGGCGGCGGAGATCTTCTCGATGATCTCCTGGCGGCGGGGGCCCTTGAGGTCCGCGAGCTCGGCCTGCAGCTTGTCGAAGGCGTCCTGCGTGAGCCAGATGGTGCCGGCGTCCTGGGTCATGGCGGTGTACTCCTACGGTGTCGAATCTGCCTTCGGTGTCGGTCTGAAGAGCAGTGGTGGGTGCGACGATCCGCACCCGACGTGGGTGGTGGTGGTGCTGGTCTGCGTCCGTTCCGGGCGCTCGCGGCCGACGACGGGCCGGCGCTGCCGGTCGAGCAGTTCGGCCACAGTAGCAAGTGAAGGCTGGCTGCGCAGGTCGAGCGCACACCCCGGGGGAGGGGGGAGGGACCGGGATCGTCAGCGCGGACGCTGCTGGTCGGGCGTCGTGCAGCCGATCAGCTCGACGCTGGTGGCCCGTCGCTCGGTGCGCACCTCGACGTCGTTGCGCCCGTCGGTGGGCGTGAAGGCGAGCTCGCCCACGATGCTGTGGTCCTCGGCCAGCGCCCGCACCCGGCAGCTCGCGTCCGCCCCGTCGTCGAGGGCGACCTCCACCACGGCGGTGGCCGCGTGCTCGCCTGCGACGTCGTACGCGGCGAGCTCGGACTCGACGGTGGGGGTGCCGTGGGACCACGCCGCCCAGAGGACCCAGCCGACGAACACGGCGGCCAGGAGGGCGATCCCAGTGACCAGCGCGGGACGCCGCCAGGGCGCGGGCGCGCCGTACCGCTCGGAGAGATCGGTGGTCGACGGCCCTGGGTTCACGCCCCCAGCCTAGAAACTAGACTCCGACCATGCAGCAGCAGACCCCCCCGAGCCCCTCTGCACCGACCTCCGACCGGCCCCGCGCCGGCCTTCGTCTGATGCACGTGCACGCCCACCCCGACGACGAGTCCAGCAAGGGCGCCGCATCGACCGCGAAGTACGTCGCCGAGGGCGTGGACGTGCACGTGGCCACCTGCACGGGCGGCGAGCGCGGGTCGATCCTCAACCCGAAGATGGAGCGGCCCGACATCTTGGAGAACATCACCGAGGTGCGCCGCCAGGAGATGGAGCGGGCGCGCGACATCCTCGGGATCCGCCAGGACTGGCTGGGCTTCGTCGACTCCGGCTGGCCCGAGGGCGACCCCAAGCCCCCGCTTCCCGAGGGCTGCTTCGCGCTGGTGCCCGTGGAGGAGGCCGCCGAGCGCCTGGTGCGGCTGATCCGGTCGTTCCGACCGCACGTCGTCACGACGTACGACGAGAACGGCGGCTACCCGCACCCCGACCACATCCAGTGCCACCTGGTGAGCGTCGCGGCCTTCGAGGCTGCCGGCGACCCCGAGCGCTATCCCGACGCGGGGGAGCCGTGGYAGCCCTCCAAGCTCTACTACCACCACGGCTGGAGCTGGGCGAAGATCAACGCCCTGCACGAGGCGATGCTCGCCCACGACCTCGAGTCGCCCTACACCGAGCGCCTCGCGACCTGGGAGCGCGACCACGACTGGGACAACCGGATCACCACGAAGGTGCCGTGCGGGGACTTCTTCGGCGTGCGCGACCAGGCGCTGCTCGCGCACGCCACCCAGATCGACCCGGACGGCTTCTGGTTCGCCATCCCGCGCGAGATCCAGCAGCACACGTGGCCCACCGAGGACTACGAGCTCGTGGTGAGCCACGTCGACTCGCCGACCCCGGAGGACGACCTGTTCGCCGGCATCACCGTCGACGGGACCTGATGGTCCAGCGTCGGGGGGTCTGACGGATACTGGAGCCATGCTCGATCTGCTGCTGATCACCCTGACCGACAAGACGCCCGAGCCGGAGGACGTGAAGGCCGGCTGGACCGCCCTGATCATCTTCCTGCTGCTCGCGGTCGCGGTCGCCGTGCTCGGCTTCAGCCTCGTCAAGCAGCTGCGCAAGGCGCAGTCGGCCAAGGACGCCGGGGTGTACGGCGACGAGCCCGTCGACCGGACCGCGGCCACGTCCCCCGAGGACCGGTCCGACCCGGGCCCGGCCGGACCGGTCGCGCAGGCCGGCGACGAGCCGACCGCCCGCCCGGACGACGGGGTCGACCACCGCTCCTGAGCCGGGTCAGGCGTTGACGTCGCTGGGGTGCACGGCCAACGGCGTCACCGCGATGTCCATGTAGGGGAACAGCGGCAACCCCGACAGCAGGTCGTGGAGCGCGTCGTTGGACTCCACGTCGAGGATCGACACGTTGGCGTACTCGCCGACCACCCGCCACAGGTGGGGCCAGCGACCCGAGCGCTGCACCTCCTGGGCGTAGGCCTTCTCGCGGGCGACGAGGTCGGCCCTGACCTCCGGGTCCATGTCCAGGGGGAGCCGGACGTCCATCCGCACGTGGTACAGCACGCGATCAGCCCCGCACCGGGTCGAGGACGAAGCCGTACGCCACGGTGGCGCTGCCGTCGGCCTGCTGGTGGGGGTCCAGGACCAGCTCGGGCTTGACCGCCGAGGCGATGTCGTCGTCGTTGTGCTCGTCACCGGGGAAGTAGAGCTGCGCGGTGAGCAGCTCGTGACCGGGCGCGGACACCTTGACGTGCAGGTGCGCGGGACGCCAGGCGTGCCACCCGGCGGCCGCGATCAGCTTGCCGCAGGACCCGTCGGTGGGGATCTGGTAGGGCGCGGGCTGCACCGTGTGGATCTCGAAGGCGCCGTCCTCCCCGGTGGTGAAGGTGCCGCGCAGGTTCCACTCCGGGATGCCGGGGGCGAACTGGGAGTAGAAGCCGTCCGAGTCCGCGTGCCACAGCTCGACCCTGGCGCCACCGAGCGTCGAGCCGTCGGTGGAGGTGACCCGGCCGGTCCAGGTCAGCGGCGTGCCACCCTCGCCGTCGCGCATGGGGATGGTGCCGTCGGCGCCCTGCTCAGGGGCGTCGGGCACGTAGTAGGGACCCTCGATCGAGCCCTTGTTGCCCTCGCGGTGCTCGGTGTTGACGTCCTCGACGACGTGCTCCAGCCACACGTCGAGGAACAGCGGCCACTCGCCGTCCTCGCCGACGCCGATCATCCAGGCCTTGAGGGCGYTGAACTCGTCGTAGGTGACCTTGTGCTTGCGGACGGTGGCGTAGATGGCGTCGAGGACCTCGCGAGCCATGGCGTCGACGCGCTCGGCGGGGACGTCCCTGACGGCGGCGTACGGCGACTTGTCGGCGTGGAAGCGCTCGGTGGCGCTGGCGCCCGAGGCGGCCGCGGTCGCGGACTCGTGGACGGGGCTGCTGGTGCTGGTCATGGCGGTGCTCCTTGATCGGTGTGGGTGGCGGTGCAGGTGTCGGTGCGTCGAACGGGAGTGGTGCGTCGAACGGGGGTGGTGCTTCGAGCGGGAGTGGTGCCGGTCAGTCCTGGCGGTAGCGCGCGAGCTTGTCAGGGTCGAGGACGGCGCCGAGGCCGGGGCCGCCACGGACGACGAGCTCGCCACCACGGATCTCGAGCGGCTCGGCGAGCAGGTCGTCGGTCATGTCGAGGAAGTTGGAGAGCTCTCCGGCGCGCCGGGAGGTGAGCTCGAAGGCCGACCCGAACGCGAGCGAGCACAGCGACCCGAGCTGGCCGTCGATCTGGTTGCCCATGACCAGCTCGATGCCGAGACCCTCGGCGAGGTGGTGCACCCGGCGGCTGGTGGTGAAGCCGGTGCGGGCGGTCTTGATGCTGGCGGCGGTGGCCGATCCGCCGAGGACCTCCCGGGTCACCTCGGCCGGGGTCACGACGGACTCGTCGGCGATGAAGGGCACGTCGAGCTGCTGGACGAGCCAGCGCCGCCCGACCACGTCGTCGGCCGGACACAGCTCCTCGGCGAAGGTGAGTCCGAGGTCGGCCATCTCCCGCATGGCCCGGGCGGACTCGGAGGCCGACCAGCCGCGGTTGGCGTCGACGTACAGCTCGATCTCGTCGCCCAGGCCCTCGCGCAGCGCCCGGACCACGGCGGTGTCGAGGGTGTGCGGTCGGCGACCGACCTTCACCTTGAAGGTGGTGATGCCGTAGGTGTCGCGCATCCGCTCCGCCTCGGCGACCATCGCGGCGGGCTCGTCGAAGCCGAGCATGTGCGAGACGCGCATGCGGTCGGTGTAGCCGCCGAGGAGCTCGGTCACGCTGTAGCCCAGCGCCTGGCCCAGCGCGTCCCAGATGGCCATGTCCAGGGCGGACTTGGCGGTCGGGTTGCCGATGGTGCGGGACAGACGGGAGTGGATCTGCTCGCGCTCCATCACGTCGAGGCCGGTGACCTGCGGCGCGAAGATGCCCCCGATCACGGCGATGATCCCGGCCTGCGTCTCGCCGTACGTGAAGGGCCGCGGGGGCGCCTCCGCCACGCCGACGACGCCCTCGTCGGTGGTGACGCGCACCAGCACGTGCTCGGCGACGTGCACCTCGCCGCTGGCGAACCTGAGCGGCTTGGAGTAGGGGATGGCGAAGGGGATGGCTTCGACCTGGGTGATCTTCATCGGCGGGCCTCATCGACGGTGCTGGTGGCGTGGGGGGCTGGGGGTGTGTCGGTGCCGGCCCCGGCGATCGTCTCGACCACCGCGAGCACGGCCGCGTTGGTCTCCCCGGAGCGCCAGACCAGGGCGAGCTCGACGGTGGCCGCGTCCGTGACGTCGCGGAACACGACGCCGCTGAGGGGGGCGGCGCGCACCGAGGCCGGCACCAGGGCCACCCCGAGGTCGGCCGCGACGAGCGGCAGCAGCACGGAGATGCCGGCCGCCTCGTGCTCGCGGTGCGGGACGAAGCCGGCGTCGCGGCAGCTGCGGAGCACGGCGTCGTTGACCGCCGAGCTCGAGCCGGCGAAGAGGACGAAGGGCTCGGTGCGCAGGTCGGCCATCGAGATGACCGGCTCGGTGGCCAGCCGGTGGTCGGCCGCCACGGCCAGGACCAGTGCCTCGGACTCGATGACGCGGTGCTCGAGCCCGTCGCCGCTCATCGGGGGCCGCAGCACGCCGATGTCGAGGCGGCCCTCGTGCAGGCCCGCGACCTGGGACGGGGTCAGCAGGTCGGCGTGGATCTCCAGCGCGATCCCGGGCAGCTCGCGCTTGACGATGCGGGCCATCCGGGGGAGCTGGGTGTGGGCGGCGCTGCCGGTGAAGGCGATCCGGACCAGGCCCTGGCGGCCCTCGGCGATCCGGCGGACCCCGCGAACGCTGTCCTCGACGGCGGCCAGGATGCGGGCGGCCTCGACCTTCAGGAACTCGCCGGCCGGGGTGAGCCGCACCTGGCGGGTCGTCCGCACGAACAGCGGGGTGCCGAGCTCACCCTCGAGCTGTCGGATCGACTGGGACAGCGCGGGCTGGGCCATGTGGAGGCGCTCGGCCGCCCGGCCGAAGTGGCGGGTGTCCGCCACCGCGGCGAAGTAGCGCAGGTGCCGCAGCTCCATCGGTGCCTCCGGTTGCGTCGGTGTCAGGTCTGTGGGTGGCGTGACGAGGGCACGTGACGCTGCTCACGCGTGACCTCGATCGGTTCACGGTACGACCGACATTGGGCAACAACAAGGACCGATTTCATGCCGATTGAAAGGTTCAGCCAATCAATGGCGGGCCAGGTCAGGCCCCGGTCAGGCCCCGGTCGGGAGCAGGACGCGGCCGCCGGTGCGCTCGACGACCTCCTCGGCGGTGACCCCGGGGGCGAGGTCCACGAGGGTGAAGGCCTCGCCGGTGACGTCCAGGACGCCCAGGTCGGTGACGACCCTCGAGACGACCCCGCGGCCGGTGAGCGGGAGGTCGCAGGAGGCCACCAGCTTGGGCGCGCCGGCGCGGGTGGTGTGCTCCATCAGCACGATCACGCGCCGGGCGCCGCTGACCAGGTCCATCGCCCCGCCCATGCCCTTGACCATGGCGCCGGGCACCATCCAGTTGGCCAGGTCGCCGTTGACGGCGACCTGCATGCCGCCCAGCACGGCGGTGTCGACGTGGCCGCCGCGGATCATGGCGAAGCTGAGGGAGGAGTCGAAGTACGACGCCCCGGGCAGCACCGTGACCGTCTGCTTGCCGGCGTTGATGAGGTCGGGGTCGACCTCCTCGTCGTAGGGGAAGGGGCCGACCCCGAGGATGCCGTTCTCGGCGTGCAGGGTGACCGTCGACCCCTCCGGCAGGTGGCCGGGGATCATCGTGGGCAGCCCGATGCCGAGGTTGACGTACTCGCCCGGCTGCAGCTCGAGCGCCGCCCGGGCGGCCATCTCGTCGCGGGTCCAGCTCATGACGCGGTCTCCTCACGGGGGCGGGTGGTGGCGGGGGGGGGGTCCACGGGGGGCGGAGCCCCTCGTGTGGTGCGCTTCTCGATGTCCTTGCGGGCGGTCTGCTCGGGGGTCAGGGCGAGCACCCGCTGCACGAAGATGCCGGGCAGGTGGACCTCGTCGGGCCCGATCTCGCCGACCTCGACGACCTGCTCGGCCTCGACGATCGTCAGCCGCCCGGCCATCGCGGCGGCGGGGTTGAAGTTGCGGGTCGAGGCGTGGAAGACGCAGTTGCCAGCACGGTCGACGACCGCGGCCCGCACCAGGGCGACGTCGGTGACGATCGACTCCTCGAGGACCATCTCCGTGCCGTGGAAGGTGCGCACCTCCTTGGGTGGCGACTCGAGCACGACGTTGCCCTCGGTGTCGTAGCGCCACGGCAGGCCACCCTCGGCGACGAGGGTCCCGACGCCGGTCGGGGTGAAGAACGCGCCGATCCCGGAGCCCCCGGCCCGCAGCCGCTCGGCCAGCGTGCCCTGGGGGGTCAGCTCGACGGTCAGCTCGCCGGAGAGGTACTGGCGGCCGAACTCCTTGTTCTCCCCGACGTACGACGCGATGACGCGGCTGATGCGCCGCCGCTCCAGCAGCAGGCCGAGGCCGGCGCCGTCGACACCGCAGTTGTTGGACACGACGGTGAGGTCGTCGGCGCCCTGGTCGAGGAGGGCCTCGATAAGGAAGGTCGGGATGCCGGCCAGGCCGAAGCCGCCGACCGCGACGCTCGACCCGGACGGGATGTCGACGACCGCGTCGGCCGCGCTGGCGATGACCTTGTCGAGGCTCATGACGTCTGCTCCGTGTCTGTGTCCGAGGGTGTGAGGTGCTCGATGATCGCCGGGGTGATGGTCGCCGGCTGCTGGGCGTTGGCGAGGTGGGCCGAGTCCGGTACGACGAGCAGCCGTCCGTCCTGCACGCCCTCGGCGATGGCCTCGAGGTGCGGGGGCGGGGTGGCCGGGTCGTCGGCCCCGGCGATGGCCAGGGTCGGGGCGGCGATGGCGGCCAGGTCGGCGCGCAGGTCCATGGCCGCGATGACCTCGCAGCAGGAGGCGTAGCCCTCCGCGGGGGTCGCCGCGACGACCGCCTCGCTCGCGGCCCTGACCTCGGGGTGGGCCTCGAGGTAGGCCGGTGTGAACCAGCGCGCCACGACGGCCTCGGCGACGGCGGGGCTCCCGTGCTCGCGCACGGTCGCCGCGCGGTCGTGCCAGCCGCTGGACGGGGTCAGGTGGGCGCCGGTGCACAGCACCACCAGCCGGTCGACCCGCTCGGGGTTGCGGGCGGCCAGGCGCATGCCGGTCATCCCGCCGAGCGAGAGGCCGACGACGTGCGCCCGCTCGACACCGAGGGCGTCGAGCAGCCCGACGACGTCGTCGGCGAGGTCGTCGATGTCGTAGGGACCCTCCGGGACGGGGGAGCCGCCGTGACCGCGGGTGTCGTAGCGCACGACGCGGAAGTGACGGGCCAGCTCGTCGGCCTGCGCGTCCCACATGGACAGCGTGGAGCCCAGCGAGTTGGAGAGCACGACGACCGGGGCGTCCTCGGGTCCCGTCACGACGTGGTGGACGGCGACGGCCGACATCAGGCGACCCGCTCGAAGATCGCGGCGAGGCCCTGGCCGCCACCGATGCACATGGTCTCCAGCCCGTAGCGCGACTCGCGTCGCTGCAGCTCGTGGGCCATCGTGGCCAGGATGCGGGCGCCGGTGGCGCCGACCGGGTGGCCCAGCGAGATGCCGGAGCCCTGCGGGTTGAGCCGCTCGTCGGTCGGGTCGAGCTTCCACTCGCGCAGGCAGGCGAGCACCTGGGCGGCGAAGGCCTCGTTGAGCTCGATGAGGTCGATCTCGTCCAGGGTGAGCCCGGCCCGCTCGAGGGCGGCCGCGGTCGCGGGCACCGGACCGATGCCCATCACCTCGGGACCGACGCCGGCCACGGCCCACGACCGGAGAGCCAGCAGCGGGCGCAGCCCGCGTCGCTCGGCCTCCTCGCGGGTCGTGACGACGCACATGGCGGCGCCGTCGTTCTGTCCGCTCGCGTTGCCTGCGGTGACGGTCGACTCCGGGTCGAGCTTCATCCGCACCGGCCGCAGGGCGGCGAGCTGGTCGAGGGTGGTGTCGGGACGGGGGTGCTCGTCGCGGTCGACCACGACGTCGGGGGCGCCGCGGCGGCCGGGCACGGTGACCGGCACCAGCTCCTCGGCGAAGTGCCCCGCGTCGTGAGCGGCTCCGGCGCGCTGCTGGGAGCGCACGGAGAGCTCGTCCTGCTCCTCGCGGGTGATGCCGTACTCGCGGCGCAGGTTCTCGGCGGTCTCGAGCATGCCGCCCGGCACCGGGTGGTCCCGTCCGCCGGCGGTCTCCCGGGCCCGGACGAGCCGGTCCATCAGCTCGATGCCGCCGCTGCGGACACCGGTGCGCAGCCCCAGGGCGTAGTGCTCGACGTTGGACATCGACTCGACGCCGCCGGCCACGACGACCCTCGCAGCACCGGTGGCGACCTGCCCGGCGGCGTACAGGACCGCCTGGAGGCCGGAGCCGCAGCGGCGGTCGAGCTGGAGGCCGGGGACGCCGGTGCCGAGACCGGCGTCGAGGGCGGCGATCCGGCCGATGGCCGGGTTCTCACCGCTGGGGTAGCAGTTGCCCAGGACCACGTCGTCGACGTCGCCCTCCCCGAGACCGGTACGCCGCACCAGCTCGGCGAGCGTGGTCGAGGCGAGGTCGACGGCGCTCAGGGAGGAGAGTGCTCCGCCCCACCGGCCGACGGGGGTGCGTACGGGCTCACAGATCACGATGTCGGACATGGATCGACCGTAGGCGGTGTGACCAGTATCCGGAAGTATCTATTTCGCGACGACTGAGACTCTGCGAGTCTGGATGCATGGAGCTCCGTCATCTGCGCTACTTCCGGGCCGTCGCCGAGGAGCGGCACTTCGGCCGGGCCGCCACCCGGCTGCACATGGCACAGCCGCCCCTGTCGCAGCAGATCCGCCAGCTCGAGGACGAGCTCGGGGTCCGGCTGCTGCGCCGGACCACCCGACGCGTCGACCTCACGCCCGCCGGCGAGGCCTACCTCACCAGGGTCCGGGCCATCCTGACGGCCGTGGACGCCGCCGGCGAGGAGGCGCAGCGAATCGGCTCGGGCCTCGAGGGGCGGCTGGTGGTGGGCTGCGTCGGCTCCGCGACGTACTCGCTGCTGCCTGCGCTGGCCCGGGCCCTGCGCGACGAGCTCCCCGGCATCGACTACGCCTTCCGGGGCGAGATGCTCTCACCCGACCAGGTCGCGGCCCTGCGCGACGGCACCATCGACCTGGCGCTGCTGCGCCCCCTCGGGGACCCCGATGCCCACGCCGACCTCACGTGGCACGTGCTGCGCCGGGAGCGGTACGTCGTGGCGCTGCCGGAGGGCCACCGGCTGGCCGGCCGCACGCGACTGCGGATCGCGGACCTCCGCGACGAGGGCCTCGTCGTGCACTCCGGCGGCGGCCGCTCGGCCATGTACGACGCCGTGGTCGGCCTGTGTCGCGAGGCCGGCTTCGAGCCGACCGTCCGGCACGAGGTGGCGGAGACCTCGACGCTGGTGACCTTCGTGGCCGCGGGGCTCGGCGTGGCGATCGTCCCCGAACCCGTGGCCGAGCTGGGGGTGGCCGGGGCGACGTACCGACCGCTGGTGGGCAAGGCCCGGATGGAGCTGCTGGCGGTCACCCGGACGGACGACGACTCGGCGGCCCTGGCCCGCACCCTGGCGGTGCTGCGCACCCAGGTCACGGGTCCGACGGCACCTTGATCCCCTCTGGAGCGGCGGAGCCGCAGGTGTCGTCAGCAGCGGCGGAGTCGGAGGTGGCAGTCCCACGCGGTGCGCTCGGCCTCCGCGCCGTGACCGTCGGAGGCCGTGACGACACGGGCCACCCGCTCGGCCCGCTCCACGTCCACGGCGAGGCCGTCCAGGTCGGCGAGCAGGTCCTCGACGGTCATCAGCACGCGGGGGTCCTGCGGACCACCGGTGCCCTCGGCGAGGTTGGTGCTGTCGTGGCCCACCCAGAGCAGGGTGCCACCCGGTCGCAGCGACTCCACGAGGTGCCGCACCGCCGGACGCCGGGCGTCGGCGGGCACCTGGAAGTAGGCGACGACGGCGAGGTCGTACCCCTCGCCCCGCCACTGCGTGGCGTCGGCGCACACCCAGTCCACCGGGAGGTCGCCGGCGAGCCGCTGCCCCTTGTCGAGGGCCACCCGGGAGAAGTCGACGGCCGTGACGTCCCAGCCCAGCGAGGCCAGCCAGATCGCGTTGCGACCCTCG
Organism: Nocardioides sp. P4_G4; assembly: GCF_056401085.1. Lineage (NCBI taxonomy): Bacteria > Bacillati > Actinomycetota > Actinomycetes > Propionibacteriales > Nocardioidaceae > Nocardioides > Nocardioides sp. P4_G4. The sequence goes on along the minus strand of NZ_JBFUKA010000026.1, from coordinate 23,381 downwards.
CCGCAGGCCAGGTCGACGGCCCGACCCGGCGGCAGGTCCGCGCACTCGGCCTCGACCTGCTGGTTCGGTCCCCGGGACCAGACCAGCTCGCTCGCGGCGTACCTCTCGTCCCAGTCGGCAGCATCCATGTGGCCCACGCTAGCCCTGCCGCTGGGGTCGCGCGTCTGTCATATTGGAGAGATGATCCGGTCCCTCCTCACAGCGCTGGCCATGCTCGCCGTGCTGGTGGGGTGCGGGTCCGACTCCTCGTCCGACTCGGCGTCCGAGTCCGCCTCGCAGCGCTCCGCCGACGCGGACGCCGGGGTCATCGCCCCGGAGGAGGCCAATGACCTCGTCCAGAACGGCGCGGTGCTCGTCGACGTGCGCAACCCCGACGAGTACGCCGCCGGGCACATCGATGGCGCGGTGTCCGTCCCCCTCGAGTCCGGTGACTTCGACACCGCCGCCGGCGCCCTGGACCCTGCCGAGGCCTATGTCCTGTACTGCGAGACCGGCCGCCGGGCCGGGGTCGCGCTGGAGCGGATGACAGCACTGGGCTTCGCCGACGTCGTCAACGCCGGCGGGATCGATGACCTCACCGACGTCGTCGGGCCGGTCGTCAAGGGCGACTGACCCGGGCGGGAGCACCCGCCCGGACCCGATGTCGCCGGCTCAGACGTCCCCTGGGCCCTCGTCCACGGTGCGCGCGTGCGGCCGACCGGGGTCGGCGATCGCCGGGAGGACCTCGCCGGCCCGCAGCGCCTCGAGCTGGGCGCACACCGCGGTGCCGTAGAACAGTGCGACCGAGGACAGCAGGGCCCACAGGAGCAGCGCGAAGACCCCGGCGAGCGGGCCGTACACGGTGCCGAACGAGCCGCTCAGCGACACGTAGAGCGCCAGGCCCACGGTCGCGAGCGCGCTGAGCACGACGGCGACGCCCGAGCCGAGGGCGAGCCAGGACAGCGCGGGCTGACGGCGCCGCGGTGCGTGGTCGAGCAGCACCGCGATGGTGAGCACGAGGAGGCCCAGCCCCACCGGCCAACGCAGCAGGTTCCACCACCGGACGGTGTCCGCCGACCACCCGTAGCTGTCGGCCATCGCCTCGCCGAAGGCGCCGCCGCCGACAATCATGAGGAAGCCGAGGCCGACGGGGCCGGCCAGCACCCCGGTCAGGACCGCCGCCCGGCCGTACTTGGCCAGCGCCGGTCGGTCGCGCCGGATGCCGTAGATCCGGTTGGCGCCCCGCTCGACCTGGGCCATCGCGGTCGTCATGGAGACCAGGGCGAAGCCGAGGCCGAAGACGAGCGCGACCTCGCCGGCCGCCTCCGCCTGGTCGGACTTCTCCACCGCGGTGGTGAGGGCGTCGCCCTCGCCCGCGCCGGGGGAGAGGGAGTCGACGACGTGGGCCACTACCTGGGCGGGCCGCTCCTCGTCGAGGTCGGCCGCGAGCCCGGTCAGCGCGAGCAGGAACGGCACGACCGCCAGGCACGCCTGGAGGGCGAGCGCGCGCGAGTTGGTGAACCCGTCGCCGTACCGGAAGCGGACGAAGGACTCGACGACGATCTTCCTCAGCCCGTGCTGGCGGGCCAGGTGCCAGGCGTCCATGGCATCGAGCTCGTCACCGTCCATCTCGGTCGTGACGGGGACGGTGCGGGCGGTCGTCATGGACGCACCCTATGGACGCATCCCGGGCTCGCCACCGCCGGGATCGGGACCGGGCGGACGCCAGACCCACAGCAACCTCACAGGTCCGACCCACCGGGTACCCAGCAAGGGGGCGGAGTGTGGCCACCATGACACCGAGCCGCGCCGCCTTCGACCTGGCCGTCCGCCGGGGAGCAACCGCCCTGCTGGCCGCCTCGCTGGTCCTCGTGACCTACTGGTGGATGGACGGCGGTGGGCTCGGCGACCTCGGCGGCTGGACGTCCGGCCTCATCTCCGTCGGCCGCTGGACCGGCCTGGTCGCCTCGGTGCTCCTGCTCGCGCAGGTCCTGCTGATGGCGAGGCTGCCCCTGCTGGAACGCGCGTTCGGGCAGGACCGCCTGACCCACGTGCACCGCACGGTCGGCTTCACCTCGTTCAACCTGATGCTGGCGCACGTCGTGCTCATCACCTGGGGGTACGCCGCCGGCTCGCTGCTGCGGTGGCCCGTCGAGCTGTGGGACCTCACCCGCACCTACCCCGCGATGCTGCTGGCCGACGCCGGCTTCGTCGCCCTGGTCCTGGTCGTGGTCACCAGCATCCGGGCGGCTCGCGCGAGACTGCGCTACGAGTCGTGGCACCTCATCCACCTCTACGCCTACCTCGGGGCCGGACTGGCCCTGCCGCACCAGCTGTGGACGGGGCAGGAGCTGGTCTCCTCGACCGGTCGCGCCATCTTCTGGTGGACCGCCTGGGGCGCCGCGACGGTCTCGGTGCTCGTATGGCGGGTGGCGCTGCCGGTGGTCCGCAACCTGCGGCACGGCCTGCGCGTCGAGGAGGTCGTCGAGGAGGAGCCCGGCGTCGTGTCGGTCGTCGTCACCGGCAAGCACCTGGACCGGTTGCCGGTGCAGGGCGGGCAGTGGATGAGCTGGCGGTTCCTGGGTCGCGACGGCTGGTCGCGGGCCAACCCCTACTCCCTGTCCGCGGCCCCCGACGGCCGACGACTGCGGATCACCGTTCAGTCCGTGGGTGACGGCAGTGGCTCGACGGCCACCCTGACCCGCGGCAGCCGGGTCCTCGTGGAGGGCCCCTACGGCCGCCTGAGCCCCCGCAGCCGGCACGGCGACAAGGTCGCGATGATCGGTGCTGGCGTGGGCTCGGCGCCCCTGGTCGCGCTGGCGGAGGAGCTCGCCCCTGCGGGCGACGTGGTGGTGCTCCACCGCGCGAGCGGGCCCGGCGCCTTCACCGAGGACCTGCGCCGCCTCGCGGCCCGCGGGGTGCGAGTCCTGCACCTGCCCGGGCGACGTCGGGGCCCCGACTCGTGGCTGGGTGATGCCCACGCCGGCCGCTTCACCGACCTGGCCGCCCTGCGCCACTGGGTGCCCGACATCGCGCACCGGGACGTCTACGTGTGCGGCCCCACGCCCTGGGCGGACCTGGTCGTCGCCGACCTGCGCCGCGCCGGCGTCCCCGAGACCCACATCCACGTCGAAGCGTTCGGCTGGTGACGAGATGAAGACGGTGACGAGATGAGACGGATCGCCCTGTGGTTCGCGAGCACGGTCGTGGTGCTGATGCTGCTCGCCGGCTACCACACCTCCTTCGCCGGCCCGCTGGCCACCACCAGCACGACCTCGGTCTACAGCGCCGGCGCGCTGGCCGACCCGTCCACCGCCGGCTCGTCCGCGGCACCGGCCGCGGGCTCCGCGCCGGGGTCCGGGAGCAGCTCGTCCGGGAGCACGGGCTCGTCCGGGAGCACGGGCTCCGGGTCCACCAGCTCCGGGTCCACCAGCAGCGGGTCGACCGCGAGCAGCACGGTCACCGGCGACACGGTCCAGACCCAGTGGGGTCCGGTGCAGGTCGCGGTCAGCGTGGCGGGCTCGAAGATCACCGGTGTCTCGGTGCTGCAGTACCCGGACAGCAACGGCACCGACGCCCAGATCAACGGCTACGCCCTKCCGATCCTGGTCGACGAGACCATGAGCGCCCAGAGCGCCAACATCGACATGGTGAGCGGGGCGACGTACACCAGCAACGGCTACCAGCAGTCACTGCAGAGCGCGCTCGACCGGGCGGGGCTGTGAGCGCGGCCCGTACGGCGCCGCCCGTGCCCGTGTGGCGCGACGTCGTGCAGGTGATGGGGCTGCCCGTCAGCGTGGCCCTGCGAGGCAGGCACGCCGGCGACGAGGTCTCCCGGGCGGCCTGGGGACGGGTGCAGGACGACCTGCGTTCGGCCGACGCGATGTTCAGCCGCTACCGCGAGGACTCGTGGGTGAGCCGGCACAACGCGGGGCTGGTCAGCGTGGCGGACGCACCGCCGGAGGTGCGCGAAGTCCTGGCGCTGGCGGAGGAGGCGCGCGTCGCCTCGGGCGGCGCCTTCGACGTCCGGCGCCCCGGAGCCGACGGGCGCACGACCCTCGACACGGACGGGGTGGTGAAGGGCTGGGCGGTGCAGCGGGCGGGGCGCCACCTGACGGCGCTCCCGGGCACCGACGCGTGCCTCGGCGGGGGCGGCGACCTCGTGTGCTGGACCGCGGAGCCCGACGGCGACCCGTGGCGGATCGGGATCGAGGACCCGCACGACCCCACGGCGCTGGTCGCCCGGGTGCCGTGCCGGCGAGGGGCGGTCGCCACCTCCGGCTCCGCCCACCGTGGTGAGCACGTCGTGGACGCGCGCACCGGACGGCCGCCGTCCGGCATCGCCGCGGTCACGGTGGTGGCCCCCGACCTCGTGGCGGCCGACATCGACGCCACCGCGGCCTTCGCGCGCGGGCCCGGTGCCCTCACCTGGCTGCGGACCCGACCCGGTCGCGGCGGGCTGGTCGTCTGGGCGGACGGCCGTACCGAGCTCGTCTGAGGTCGGGCGCAGTCAGGCCGTCGTGGCCGCCCGGGGACCGCCGGGGACCCGCAACGGCAGCCGGTTGCCCCCGATCGGGTTGGCCTCCGCGACCACGTCCATCGAGTCGATGATGTTGCGCAGGTTGATGATCAGCGCGCCGTAGACCGGCCACTCGGCCGAGCGCTCCGTCTCGCGCATGCCCTCGGTGAAGTCGTTGAGCCGCTCACGCACCACGTGCAGGGCGTCGGGGTCGGCCGCGGCGGCGGCCCGTCCCGTGTCGCCCAGCATCTCGATCCACGGGACCGCGAAGTCGTCGCCCCAGGTCTCCTTGTGGGCCGACTGGCCACCGAGCGTGCGGGCCAGGCTGCGGGTCTCCGCCACGGACTGCTCCATGCGGCGCAGCAGCCCGTGCCACTGCTCGGGGTTCTTCATCTGGCGCGCGGAGCGGCGCGGGTTCATCCGGGCGCTCTCCTGCGCCTGGCGCACCAGCGCCCACGCCTGGTCCACCTCGCGGTCGAGGTCCCGGCTCCGGTCGATCCACCCGGTGACGTCCTCGTCCTGGCACCCGTCCCCGAGGCCGCCGGACATGTCGGCGAGGAGCTCGCCGATCCGGTCGTCGATGCGGTCCAGGGCTTTGGCGGCCGTGTGCCGGCGCAGCGGCGGCCACACGATCACGTTGACCAGCAGCCCGACGGCGACGCCGATGGCGGTGTCGAGCAGCCGGGAGATGAGCATCACGTCGCTCTCGAACCCGGTGGTGAGCACCACGAGCCCGGTGGTGGCGATGGTGGTGGCCTCGGCCCCGAGCCACGGGACGGCGCCCAGCAGGAGGGCCACCACGAGGAGCAGGGTGATGGCGCCCGTGGTGAGCCCGAAGGACTCGCCGACGACGGTGGCCAGCAGCACCGCGACCACCGTCGCCGCCACCTGCTGGGTGCCCTTGGAGAACGTGCGGTAGACGGTCGCGTGCACCACCAGCAGCGCCGACCACGGGGCCAGGAACGGCTGCGGCAGGTCCAGCACGCTGGCCGCCACCACCCAGGCTGTGACGGCGGCCAGCACCGTCTTCAGCAGCTGCAGGACGTCGTTCCACCAGATCGGGTCGCTGATCCGCTCGTCGATCCGTTCCCTCAACTTCGTGCTCATCCGGTCGACACTACGGACAACCTGCGATCGGGAGCGGATCGCCGATCGCCCCCACCACCCGGGCGGGTGACCGGCCGCTGCCGGAGGGTGGACCTGCTCGCACTGGGTGTGGGTTCGGTGCCACCAGGTGACACCGAACCCACAGTGAAGGGTCCGGGCGGGCCGGACATGATGCCCGGATCAGGGGGTCAGGCGCGGCCGAAGAGCTTCGACAGGAAGCCGCCGGACTCGCGCTCGGCCTTCGGATGGCCGGGGCAGCGGTCGTCGCGGGGGACGCCGGCCATCACCTGGTTGACGTGCTGGCCGCAACCGGCCCAGGTGGTCTTGCCGCAGGTCTTGCAGCGGACTGCTCGGCACATGGTGTGCTCCGTTCTGTGAGGGGTTCTCGGGTGGTGAGGGCGGGGAGGGCCTGGACGGCGGTGTACGCCGCGACGGCGAGGACGAGCCCGGTGAACGCGGCCGACAGCCGACGCGTGTCGACCCGGTCGGCGACGCGGGCGCCGACGACGGCCACCATGGCGGCAGCCGTGGTGAGCGCGACGACGGGCCACCAGTCGGGGGCCACGCCGCTGCCGGCCCGGGCCAGGAGCGCCACGCCGCTGGTCAGGGTGATGACGACGAGCGAGGTGCCGGCGGCGTACTCCATCGGCAGGCTGAGCGCCACCAGCAGGGCGGGCACGACCAGGAAGCCGCCACCCACGCCGAGGAAGCCGGTGAGCAGCCCGACCGCCGTCGCGGTGACGACCACCTTGAGGGCCCGCGGGCACTGGCAGGCGAAGGTCGGGCTGAAGGTGATGATCGGGTCGTCCAGCCCCGGGCGCCGGGCCGACCGCTCGGCGGGGTCGGCGCGACGGCCGCGCCACTGCCGGACGGCGAGCAGGGTGCCGACCGCCAGCATCAGCACCGCGAACGCGCCGAGCAGCATCGTCTCGGGGACGGCGGCCGACGCCCGGGCCCCGGCGATCGCGCCGCCGGTCGCGACCAGGCCGAAGGCGACACCGCGGGCGAGCAGGACGTTGCCGGCCCGGTACGCCGCGACGGCGCCGACGAGCGAGGTGACCCCGACCACCACCAGCGAGCCGGTGGTGGCCTGCGCGGGGCTCTGCCCGAGTGCGTAGACGAGCACCGGGACGGCCAGGATGGAGCCGCCACCGCCGAGCGCGCCCAGGCTGAGCCCGATGAGCGCGCCCGCGACGAGGGCGAGGGCGAGGGTCACGCGTCGGGCCCCACCAGGTGGAGTCCGACCTGCTCGGCGTTGTCGAACGAGTCGTCGATGGCGACGAGCGAGCGTCCGGCGGCGTCGAGCATCGAGGCAGCGACGGAGGCACGGTAGCCCCCGGCGCAGTGCACCCAGACCTCGCCCGCGGGCACCTCCGCGAGGCGGTCCCAGAGCTCGTGGAGCGGGATGTTGACAGCCCCGTCGATGCGGGCGGCGTCGTGCTCGTCGGCTCGGCGCACGTCCAGGACGACCACCTCGCGGTGGTGACGGACCTGGGCCAGGTCGGCGAAGGTCGCTGTGGCGAACGAGCTCAGCTCGCGGTCACTCCAGTCCTCCGGCTTCCCGGTGGCGCGGGCCGCCGGGCGGTCGATCCCGATCCGGGCCAGCTCGCGCTGGGCCTCGGCGACGTCCTCGACGGTCTCGCCGAGCAGGGTGATCGGGGTGCCCCATGCGACCAACCAGCCGAGGTACGTCGCGAAGCCGCCGTCCAGGCCGAAGTTGAGGGTTCCGGCCACGTGGCCGGCCGCGAACGCCGTACGGCTGCGCAGGTCCACGACCCACTCGCCGGCCTCGATGCGGCGCCGCAGCTCGGCGGCGTCGGCGACCGCGGGCGGGGTGAGGTCGGGCTCGGACGGACCGGCGGCGTTGGCCGGTGCCATGTGCGCGTAGTAGGCCGGCCACGGGCCGAGGCCGGCCAGCAGCTCGTCGACGTAGGCCTGCTCGTCCTGGGTCAGGACGGGATTGGCCTGCTTCTCACGACCGATGGTCGACGAGGTCGCGTCGGACCGGGTGGCACCGGACCTGGTGGTGGAGCAGAAGGATCCGAAGCCGTGGGTCGGGAAGACGCCCGCGTCGTCGGGCAGCAGGTCGGCCAGCCGGTGGGCGGAGGCGTGCTGGTGGCGCACCAGGTCGTGGGTGTGCTCGGGACCGAGGAGGTCCGGGCGCCCGGTGGCGCCGTACAGCAGGGAGCCACCGGAGAAGACGCCGACCGAGTGGTCGAGTCCCGCGTCGGTGTCCGTCAGGGCGTAGGAGAGGTGGGTGAACGTGTGGCCGGGGGTTGCCAGCGCGGTGACGCGTATCCGTCCACCCACCTCGACGACCTGTCCGTCCGCCACGGGGGTGCGGGTGAAGGACACGTCGTCCTCGCCGTTGACGAGGTACTGGGCACCGGTGCGCTGCGCGAGGGCGAAGCCGCCGGTGACGTAGTCGTTGTGGATGTGGGTCTCGAAGACGTGGGTGAGGCGTACGTCGTGCTGGTCGAGCAGGGCGAGGACCCGGTCGATGTCGCGCTGCGGGTCGACCACGAAGGCGACCTCGCCGTCGTGCACGAGGTAGCTGCGGTCGCCGAGCGTGGGGGTCTCGATCGGGACGACGGTGAGGCTCGACATCACAGACCCACCCCGACCGAGCGACCCGACTCGAGCCAGGCGCGCGTGCCACCGGCCACGGACACGGCGTCGAAGCCGGACGCGACGAGGAGGTCGGTCATCGCCTTCGAGCGGTTGCCCGAGGCGCAGATGACGTGAACCCGTCACGCCGGCCTCGCGCTCGGCGGCGTACTGCCCGACGGAGATCTCAGGAGTCCTGTCAGCCATGAGAAATACCCTAGGGGGTATCCAACGAAATGGCAAAACACCCCCGGGGGTATGCTGGCGACATGGACTACACGCTGAGCACGACGCTGGCGCTGCCGTACGACGAGGCCGTGGCCGCGACCCGGGACGCCCTGGCCGACCAGGGCTTCGGGATCCTCACGGAGATCGACCTGGCGGCCACGATGAAGGCCAAGCTCGACGTCGACCTGCCCCCGCAGGTGATCCTCGGCGCCTGCCGACCGCCGCTCGCCTACGAGGCGATCCAGGTCGACCCGTCGATCGCGGCCGTGCTCCCGTGCAACGTGGTGGTCCGATCGGTGGACGCGGCCACGACCATCGTCGAGGCCTTCGACCCGGCCGTCATGATGGGCATTTCCGACCACGCCGCCCTGGCCAGGGTGGCCACCGACGCCCGCCAACGCATCTCCGCGGCCCTCGCCGCGCTCACGCAGGAGGACTGATGGAGCTCGACCCCACCGAGATGACCCCGGTGATCAACCGCATCAAGCGCGCCCAGGGCCAGCTGGCCGGCGTGCTCCGCCTGCTGGAGGAGGGACGTGACTGCGAGGACGTCGTCACCCAGCTCGCGGCGGTCTCCAAGGCGCTCGACCGGGCCGGCTTCGCCATCGTCGCCAGTGGCCTGCAGCAGTGCCTCACCGCCGGCGACGGCATCGACTCCGTCGACGTCAAGAAGATGGAGAAGCTCTTCCTCTCCCTGGCCTGAGAATCGGCAGCACCACGCCCACGGTCATCCCCCGACCGTGGTCGCACGGCACGCCGGACGGGACGCCCACGGCGTGGTGGGTGCCGTCGTGGCACAGCCGCAGCTCGCCACCGGCGGCGGTCACGACCTGCTCGACGATCGAGAGGCCCAGCCCGGCACCGGGGCGGCTGCGCGCCTCGGCGGACCGGGTGAAGCGGTGGGTGGCCTCGACCAGCAGGTCGGGGGGCATGCCGGGCCCCGCGTCGGTGACCTCGACGACCGCGTGCGCGCCGCTGCGGCGTACGCGCAGGTGCACCGGCGCCGCTCCGTGGCGCAGGGCGTTGTCCAGGAGGTTGGAGACCACCCGCTCGAGGGCAGGGGCGGCGATGCCTGCCGGTACGGCCTCCGGGGGCAGGTCCACCTCCAGCTGCGAGGCGTGCTCGGGGTGGGCGAGGCGCCGGCGCTCCACCACGCCCGCCACCAGGGCGGTGACGTCGCACTCGCCGCCGTCGGTCGCACCACTGCCCAGGGTCAGGAGCTGGTCGGCGAGGTCGGCGAGCCGGGCGACGTCGACGGCGAGCTCGTCGAGGACGGCCTCGTGCTCGGTCACCGTCCGCGTACGCCGCCGCGCGAGCTGGATCCTCGACGTCAGCAGGGTCAGCGGGGTCCGCAGCTCGTGGCTCGCGTCGTCGACGAAGTGCCGCTCGCGGCCCAGGGCGTCCTCGAGGGCGGTGAGCATCTCGTTGAGCGTGTGCCCCAGCCGCGTGACCTCGTCGTCCCGCCCGGGCGGCACGTCGAGGCGCAGGGAGGCGGCCCCGGCGGCGATCTCCGCGGCCCGCCGCCGGTAGCGCTCGACCGGGGCCAGGGCCGCCCGGGCGAGCCGGTCGCCCACCAACGAGGCCACCACCAGCGCCGCCAGCCCGGCCAGGGCAAGCTGTGCGAGCAGCTCGCGCAGCGCCTCGTCGCGGTGGTCGCGCCGGACGCCGACCAGCAGGTGGCCACCGCCGTCGAGCGGGGTGGCCCGCACCCGGTACGGCGCGTCCGAGGCAGGCAGCAGGGTGCCGACGTCGACGGTGCGGACGCCCGTGGAGGCGGCCAGCACGCCCGCTCCCACCATCGGCGCCGCCGGCGCGGAGGCGCCCCGGTCGAGGAGCGCCCCGGAGTCGTCGACCACCTGCCACGCCACCCCGGTCGCGTCGGCGGTGGTGGAGCCGGTGCCGGCGCCGGACTCGGGGGTCAGGGTCCCGTCGCTCGCCACGAGCGGGGCGATCGTCGCGGCGGCGCGCGCGAGCTCGGAGTCGAGGCCGCGGTCCAGCGCGTACTCCACCCGCCAGTAGACGAAGGCGCCGRCCGCGGTCAGCAGCACGAGCATCGCCGCCGCGAATCCGGCCACGAGCCGCAGCCGCAACGGCCACCGCGAGAGCCGCGGCACGCCGGTGCGACTCACCGGGGGACCTCGACGCGGTAGCCGGCTCCGCGCAGCGTGGTGATGGTGGAGGTGCCGAACGGCCGGTCGATCTTGGCCCGGATCGAGGCGAGGTAGACGTCGATGACGTTGCTGCGCAGGTCCGTCTCGCCGTCCCAGACCTCGTCGAGGATCGTGAAGCGCGAGACCACCTGGCCGGCGCGGGAGACCAGCAGGTGCAGCACGTCGAACTCCCGGGCGGTCAGCTCCACCTCCGTCCCACCCCGACGGACGCGTCGCGCACCCGGGTCCACGACCAGGTCGCCGACCTCGATCGGCGACCCCGCGTCGTACGTGCTGCGCCGGTGCAGCGCCCGCAGCCTCGCCAGCAGCTCGTCGAGGTCGAAGGGCTTCGGCAGGTAGTCGTCGGCGCCGGCGTCGAGGCCGTCGATCCGGTCGCGCACGTCGCCGCGGGCGGTGAGCATGAGCACCGGGGTCGTGACGCCCGCCTCGCGCAGCCGCCGGCACACCGTCACCCCGTCCATCCCGGGCAGCATCCAGTCGAGGAGCAGCACGTCGTACGGGAGCCCGCCCGGAAGCGCGCGACCGTACGCCGAACGGCCGTCGCCGACCACCTCGACCTCCCAGCCGGCCTCGGTCAGCGACTGGGCGAGCAGCTCGGCGAGGCGGGCGTCGTCCTCGGCCACCAGGATGTGCACGCCCCCACCCTCTCGCAGCGGCGGTGACTTCATCGTCCCTTCATGCGGGCCTCCCTAGCGTCCCCGCCATGGACGACACACTCACGGGCGAGACGCTCGCCGTCGACGCGGTGGGAGTGACCAAGGACTTCGGGTCGCTACGCGCCGTGGACGACATCACCGTCAAGGTCGCCTCCGGGGAGGTGTACGGCGTGCTGGGACCCAACGGGGCCGGCAAGACGACCTTCCTCCGGATGCTCTTCGGCCTCATCCGTCCCGACGCCGGGACCCTGCGCGTCTTCGATCGCACGTGGGAGGAGGACGGCATCGCCACCCTCGACGGGGTGGCGGGCTTCATCGAGAGCCCGCGCTTCTACCCCTACCTGACCGGCCGGCAGAACCTCGACGGCCTCGCCCTCCTCGACGCCGGCGCCGGCCACGACCGGATCGACGAGGTGCTCGACGTGGTCGAGCTCGGCGACCGGGCGTCCGACAAGGTGGGCGGGTACTCCTACGGCATGCGCCAGCGCCTCGGGGTGGCGGCCAGCCTGCTGCGCGACCCGCGGCTCCTGGTGCTCGACGAGCCGGCCAACGGCCTGGACCCGGGCGGCATCCGCGACATGCGTGCGCTGGTCAAGAGACTGGCCGACAGCGGGCTGACCGTGCTGCTGAGCTCGCACCACATGGACGAGGTCGAGGAGATCTGCGACAACGTCACGATCATGCGCCGGGGCACCGTGGCGTTCCACGGCACGATCGACCACCTGCGCACCCTCGCCCCGGACCCCGGCTACGCCCTGGCGACCACGGACGACCCGCGGGCGCTCGCGCTCGCGACCGGCATGCCGTCGGTCCGGGTGGCCACCGACGAGGAGGGCGGGCTCGTGGTCATCGGGCAGCAGGATGCCGTGTCGGCGTACGTCGCCGCGCTGGTGCGCGCCGACGTCGCCCTGCGCTCGTTCACCCCGACCCGCACCCCGCTCCAGTCGCTCTTCTTCATGCTCACCGACGAACCGGGGAGGGCCGCGTGATGACGACCACCACCGCCGACCCGACGGCTCGCGCCACGGCCACGGGCCCGGGCCGTGCCCGCTCCCGCACCGCGGGGCTCGGGGCGGCGCTGCGCTGGGAGGTGCGCAAGCTGCGCGCGCAGCTCAGGACGAAGGCCGTCCTGGCGCTGGCCGTGCTGGCGCCGGTCCCGATCGTGCTCGTGCTCCACGCCCAGGCGCGCCCGCCCAAGGACACCCTCTTCGGCCGGTTCGCCACCGAGAACGGCTTCGCCCTGGCCCTGCTGGTGCTCGGCTTCGCCGGCCAGTGGCTCCTGCCGCTGCTGACCGCGGTGGTGGCCGGAGACATCTTCGCCAGCGAGGACCAGCACGGCACCTGGAAGACCGTGCTCACGCGGTCGGCGAGCCGGGGCCGGCTGTTCTGGGCCAAGACGATCGCGGCGTGCGGGTTCACCACCCTGGTGCTCGTGCTGCTCGGGGCGTCGACCATCGCGGTCAGCCTGCTCGTGGTCGGTCACCAGCCACTCACCGGACTCACCGGGCAGACGATCCGTCCCGGTGCCGCGCTGGGGCTGGTGGCTGCGAGCTGGGCGTCGGTCCTGCCGCCCATGCTGGCCTTCACCGCCCTGGCGCTGTTGCTCTCGGTGTGGTCCCGCAACCCCGCCGTCGGCATCGCGGCGCCGGTCGTCATCGGGATGGTCCTGCAGCTCGTCGGGTCCGCCGGCGGCGTCGAGGCGGTGCGGCCCTTCCTGCCGACCACCCCCTTCGAGGCCTGGCACGGACTGCTGGCCGAGCCGCGCTTCACCGGTCCCCTCGTCGAGGGGACCGTCGCCAGTGGCGTCTGGACCGTGCTGGCCCTCGCCACCGCGTACGTCGTCCTGCGCCGTCGCGACATCACCGGAGGCTGAACCCATGCGTCGTACCGTCCTCACCGTCCTCACCGCGGTCCTCCTCCTCGCCGGCCTCACCGTGGGCGCCCTGGCCGCGGGCGGGGGCAGCACGGTGACCCGCGCCCGCCTGGAGCGCTCGCTGCCCGCGACCTTCTCCCAGCTCTACGTCCAGCGCGCCTCGATGCTGGGCCGCTCCGGCCTCACCCCGGGATCCCTGCACGCGAAGGCCATGTGCGACAAGCACGGCCCGGACGTCGCCGACGTCGGACCCGGTGCCGACTGGGTGTGCCTGATGAGCTGGGACGACCCGCAGGTGCCGATGCCCCCCGAGGGCTACGGCAAGTTCGAGGTCAACGTGCACAGCAACGACTGCTACACGGTCGGCAGCCCGAGCAAGCTGACCGGCTACCTGACGATGACCGACGTCGAGGGCCGCGAGGTGACCAACCCGGTCTTCGAGTTCGACGGGTGCTTCGACCCGGGCAGCAGCGATGCCCCGACCGGCGTCTCGTTCCCGTCCCTGGTCAGTGTCACGAGCACCACGGCGGCCACCGACGCGGACGGGCACCCCTCGGTCCAGCTCGGCTGYGGCACCGGGGCCGACGGTTGCGCCGGCACGGTGGTCGCGACCGTGGGCGGGACGCGGCTCGGCTCGGTCCCGTTCCGGATCAAGGAGGAGGCGACGGCGACGCTGACGTTCCCGGGCACCATCCCCGCGGGTACCACCGAGGTCGAGCTCACCGTGCGTCCGACGACCGGTGCGGGCCCCTCCTCGCCGGTCACGCTGCCCGTGCAGGGGGCCCCGGCCCAGCCCTGACCCGACCGGTGGTCGGTGGTCGGTGCCACAGTGCAGCCATGTCTCGGAGACAGCACGGCACGACCGCTGAGCAGCTGCGAGCCCAGTCCCGCCGCTTCTACGACGGTGGCGTGCTGCCGGTCGGGGACCGGGTGGGGCTACCCCCGGACCCGGCCCACGACCCGCGGATCGTGCTCGAGCGCCACGACGAGACCGGCCTCGAGGTCTTCAGCCTCGAGCGGCGGATCGCGTACGACGACCGGCACCTCGGCGAGATCCTGGTCCCGGCGACGACCGACTTCCGCACCGACCTGACCTCGACGCCCGCGCTCTTCACCTGGCTGGTGCCCAAGACCGGCGCCCACCTGCCGGCGGCCCTGGTCCACGACGCCCTGGTCGCGGGTGGCGGCGACGCGTCCTACGAGTCGACCGAGGGGCACGCGATCGACCGGGTCGAGGCCGACCGGGTCTTCCGCGACGCGATGGCCGACACGGGCACCGGGGTCGTCCGACGCTGGATCGTCTGGTCGGCGGTGACCGCGGCGACGATCTTCGTGCGTGACGGCCTCTCCGGACCGGGCTGGCCGCCGCTGCTGCGCTGGTCCCACCGGCTCGGTGCCGGGATGTCGATCGCGGCGATCGTCTACCTCGGCTACTGCGCGACCGGCGACCTGTTCGACCGGGACTGGCCGCTGGCGTGGGCCGTGCCGTGGATGGGGGAGCGGCCGTGGTGGGAGGAGCTGCTCGGTGGCCTGACCGGTGCCGTGGTGGTCCCGCTCGTGCTGAGCCTGCTGTGGGGACGCTTCCGGATGGCCGGGGCGATCGCGGGGGTGATGCTCGCCGTGCTGCTGCACGTCACCGTCGGGCTGGCCGCGATCTCGCTGGGCTACCAGCTGGCCGAGCGCCTCGCCGCCCGCGCCCCACGCGTGGCCCGGGCGCTCGCCATGGCGGTCGTCGGCGGGGCGCTCGTGGTCTTCGGGTGGTTCACCCTCGGGTGAGGCCGACCTCGGCCAGCCAACGGGCGGCGAAGGTGCCCCGCGGCAGGTCCTGGGTCACCAGGCCGACGCCGGTGTGGAAGGCCACCACCAGCAGGCCCAGGGCGCCGGCACCCACGACCACGCCCCGCACCCGTTGCGGGACCCAGTCCCGGGCCGTGCGCGACGCGTGGTGGGCCCGGTGCCACCAGCCGGCCACCGAGGCGGCGACGACGGCGGAGACGATGCTCGCGAGCACCGCGCCGAGCACGGTCCCCATGAGTCCGAGGCGGGAGCTCAGCACGGTGGCGGTCGCGGCCGCCACGGCTCCGCCCACCACCTGGGGCAGGGAGAGGTCGAGGGAGGACTGGGGGCTGGGTTCGGTCATCACGTACCTGGGTCGGGGGCAGGCGTCCTGAGGTACGACGCCCGGCGGAGGCGCGGTGTTCCCCGACGTGAGGCGACTCACCCGCTCGGTGCGGGAGTGCGGGGCGGGAGCGCGGGGCGGGGCGGGAGCCGGGGGCGGGGGTGGGTCAGCGCAGCGAGTACGTCGCGACGGAGACGCCGACGTAGTGCGTGACGAACGCCAGGATCGTGAAGGTGTGGAACACCTCGTGGAAGCCGAACCAGCGCGGCCACGGGTTGGGCCGCTGGGTGCCGTAGACGACGCCGCCGATCGTGTAGAGCGCTCCCCCCGCCGCGATCAGAACCATCACCGCGGTGCCCGTGCCGGCGCCGTAGCGGTCCATGGCGCCGCTGATGAAGTCGCCGAAGAAGAACACCGGCGCCCAGCCGAGCGCCATGTAGATGGGGGCGGAGAGCCAGCGCGGCGCACCCTTCCAGAAGACCTTCATCAGCACGCCGGCGATCGCGCCGCCCCAGCAGATCGCGAGCATGGTCCACCGGTCGCTGCCCTCGAGCAGGAGGAGCGCGAACGGCGTGCAGGAGCCGGCGATGAGCACGAAGATGTTGGAGTGGTCGAAGCGCTTGAGCCGCGAGTGGGTGCTCGGCGACCAGGTGCCGCGGTGGTAGACCGCGGACACCGTGAAGAGGATCAGGGCGGAGGCCGTGAAGACGGCCGAGCCGACCCGCGTGGTGGCGTCGGGGGAGAGCACGATCAGGACGATGCCCGCCGCGAGGGTGAGGGGGGCAGTGGCCAGGTGCAGCCAGCCCCGCAGGTGCGGCTTGACGTCGGCGATCGCCTCGTGGATCGCCTCCGTCGCGCCGTCGACGCGCTCGTGGAGCCCGTCGAGCCGGTGGCGGAGTACGTCGTTCATGCGCCAAAAGTACCGGTAGGCACCCCAGACGTCACTGTCGTGGGAAGGATGTGACCCCTGGGGCGAGCGCCTCAGGCGATCCCGCGGTCGTCGGGTGCGCCGTCCCGCTCGTCGTCGCCGCCGTGGGTGAAGAAGGAGAAGGAGCCGTCGGTCTCCAGCACGCACAGCTCGATGTCGCTGAGCCGGCGGATGCCCTGCTGGCGGGCGGCCTCGTGGACGTCCTGGATGGTCATCCGCTCCCCGCCGAGGGTCTCGAGCAGCGGCTCCCCGTCGCGCACGACGATGCGGGCGCGTCCGGCCAGCCACGGCCGGAACCGCGGGTGGTGGAAGGCCAGCGAGTTGAGCGCGAGGCCGGCCACCGAGAAGGTCGCCACCGCGATGACCGCGGCGGTCACCGAGTAGTCCTCCTGCAGGATCCCCTGGCTGACCAGGTCGCCGACCGTGACGAGCAGGATCATGTCGAACGCCGAGAGCTGGGCGACCTCGCGCTTGCCGCCGACGCGCACCACGAGCCACAGGAAGAGGAAGATCGCCAGGGACCGGATCAGGATGTCCATCAGGGCATCCTCCAGCTGGTGAAGGCCGCCGACACGACCGGTTCGTCGCGGACCAGCACGCTGACCTCGCAGTCGTCGGTCTCGCCGAACTGGCCCGGCGACACGCGGGCGTCCAGGCTGACCTCCAGGGTCGTCCCGGTGGGCGGCGGGTCGAACTCGTAGATGATCCACGGCGGCACCGTGGTCTCCGCCGAGGGGTTGGGGTACCAGTTCTGGAAGTCGAGGTCGTTGAAGAACTCGTCGCAGAAGCGCATCCGCACGGTCTCCCCGAGTCCGTCGGCGGCATCCACGATCACGTGCAGGGGCGCGGGCTGTCCGGCCCGCGTGACCTGCGGATACTCGACGGTGAGGGTGTAGCCGCCGCCCTCCGCGGTGACGTCGCCGCGACGCGGACCGAGCAGGTCGAAGGCCGACACCACCACCACGAGCACCAGCAGGCCGACCCCGACCCGACGGAAGCGGCGATCCCGTCGCCCCGGAGGGGTGTCGCGCAGGTCCGAGGTCGTGTCGTCCACCCCGAGCATCGAGTCGTCACCGGCCGGCGGGTGCAGGGCTTGGTCGGGCACGGGGGACACCCTAGGCCGGTTAGGATCGGGTCGTGGCGAAGTGGAAGGACGCGGTGCGTCGGGTGCTCTACCCGGCCTACGAGCACCGGGTCGTGAAGAACCTGCCCGCCGATCGCATCCCTGCGCACATCGGCGTCATGCTCGACGGCAACCGCCGCTGGGCCAAGGCCGTGGGCATCGACACGGCCGGCGGCTACCAGGCCGGCGCCGACAACATCTTCCCGCTCCTCGGCTGGTGCGAGGAGGTCGGCGTCAAGGTCGTGACGCTCTGGCTGCTCTCCAGCGACAACCTCACCAACCGCCCGCCCGAGCAGATGGCCGGGCTCCTGCAGATCATCGAGGGCGCGGTCGAGTCGCTCGCCGCGACCGGGCGCTGGCGCATCCACCCCGTCGGGGCCCTGGACCTGCTCCCGGCCAGCACCGCGCAGAAGCTCAAGGCCGCCGACGACGCGACCCGCGACGTCGACGGGATCCTGGTCAACATCGCCGTCGGGTACGGCGGGCGCCGCGAGATCGCGGACGCCGTACGGTCCCTGCTCCACGAGCACGCGGCCCGGGGCACCTCGCTCGAGGAACTGGCCGACGTCATCGACGTCGACCACATCTCCGACCACCTCTACACCAAGGGCCAGCCCGATCCCGACCTCGTGATCCGCACCTCCGGGGAGCAGCGTCTCGGCGGCTTCCTGCTGTGGCAGTCCGCGCACTCGGAGTTCTACTTCTGCGAGGCGCTGTGGCCCGACTTCCGCCGCGTCGACTTCCTGCGGGCCATCCGTGCGTACGCCGAGCGCGAGCGTCGCTTCGGGTCCTGAGGCGCGGTAACACAGCGTTCACCCCGCGTTCTGGCGTGTCGCTGCGGAACGGCTTCGCGCCGGGCGTACTTTCGGCCTCATCGGCGGGTGGGGAAGCCCGCTGAATCGGGAGGCAGCTGTGGGAGTCACGCACCACTTCGAGGAGCCGTCCGGTCCATGAGTTGAACAGGACCGGGTGTGGTGCGTCGCGCCGGTCCGATAGGGGTAGGCACTCCGTGAGCTCGAACAAGCAGGTCAGCCAGAACCGCACGTATGTCCTCGACACCAGCGTCCTGCTGGCCGATCCCGGCGCCCTGCGTCGCTTCGCGGAGCACGAGGTCGTCCTCCCGGTGGTCGTCATCACCGAGCTCGAGGGCAAGCGCCACCACCCGGAGCTCGGGTTCTTCGCGCGCTCGGCGCTGCGGAGCCTCGACGAGCTGCGCATCCAGCACGGTCGGCTCGACGAGCCGGTCCCGGTGGGGGACGAGGGCGGCACCGTGCGCGTCGAGCTCAACCACACCGACCCGACCTCGCTGCCCTCGGGCTTCCGGCTGGGTGACAACGACACGCGGATCCTGGCCGTCGCCCGCAACCTCGCCGACGAGGGCCACCAGGTCACGCTCGTCTCCAAGGACATGCCGTTGCGCATCAAGGCGTCGGCGGTGGGACTCGACGCCGAGGAGTACCGCGCCGAGGCGATCAGCGACTCCGACACCGGCTACACCGGCATGGCCGAGCTCGAGGTGACGTCCGGCCAGCTCGACGAGCTGTACGACGACGGGGTCGTCGACCTGGCCGAGGCCCGGGATCTGCCGTGCCACAACGGTCTGGTCCTGCTCTCCGACCGGGGTACGGCGCTGGGCCGGGTCGGTCCCGACAAGCAGGTGCACCTGGTGCGCGGCGACCGTGAGGCGTTCGGCATCCACGGCCGCTCCGCGGAGCAGCGGATCGCCCTGGAGATGCTGCTCGATCCCGAGGTCGGCATCGTGTCGCTCGGTGGCAGGGCCGGCACCGGCAAGTCGGCCCTGGCCCTGTGCGCCGGTCTCGAGGCCACCCTGGAGCGCGGCCAGCACAAGAAGGTCGTCGTCTTCCGCCCGCTGTTCGCCGTGGGCGGGCAGGAGCTCGGCTACCTGCCCGGCTCGGAGTCGGAGAAGATGTCGCCCTGGGGCCAGGCGGTGTTCGACACCCTCGGCGCGCTCACCACGCCGGACGTCATCGACGAGGTGATGGACCGCGGCATGCTCGAGGTGCTGCCGCTGACCCACATCCGGGGCCGCTCCCTGCACGACGCGTTCGTCATCGTCGACGAGGCCCAGTCGCTGGAGCGCAACGTGCTCCTCACGGTCCTCTCCCGCATCGGGGCCAACTCCAAGGTGGTGCTCACCCACGACGTCGCCCAGCGCGACAACCTCCGGGTCGGTCGCCACGACGGCATCGTCGCGGTCATCGACAAGCTCAAGGGTCACCCCCTCTTCGCCCACGTGACCCTGACGCGGTCCGAGCGCTCGCCGATCGCGGCGCTCGTCACCGAGATGCTGGAGAACGTCACCCTCTGACCCGCTCCGCACGGTCCGGCTCGCGCCCACGTCCCGGGCGCGAGCCGGACGTGCTCTCGCCCGGTCCCGTGCTCGGCCGTCCGTGCGATCGATCACCACGAGGCCATCCCGCTGGGGCTGATGTGACCGATGTGACCCTGGTGACTCGTGAGGCGGCGATCTGGTGGAAAGTGGGACGGGTTTGTCCGTTTGGTTTGCATGGGCTCCCGCACTCCTGCATGGTTGCCCGTGATCGTTTCGTGATCTGTACCCCCTGTCGCACCTGTTCCCCCCACTTCTTGACAGGCCGCGACATCGTCCTGCCCTCTACCCCCCGGTGAGTTCCCCTGTGCCCCTGACGTCCGCGCCCAAGACCGACTCGAAGCCGCAGAAGCACGTCCCGCGCCACCGCGCCCCCGGCAGGCACAAGGCCGGTCGATCCCTCCCGGCCCGCCTGGTCCGCACCTCCGTGGTGCTGACCGGCGTCGCTGCCGCCGTGACCGGCGTGAGCGTCTCCGGCGGCGTGCTCGGCTCACCCACCGGGACCGGTGCCGGCGACCTGGCGTCGGCCGCCGTGGGTGGCGTGACCGTGGCCTCCGCGGACTCCGATCCCAGCGCCCTCGAGCGCCGCGAGTCCGTCGTGCCCGTCTCGCGCTCGGACCGCCGCGGTGCCACGGACGCGACCAAGCGCGCCGCGCTGTCGGTCGCCAAGGGCCCGGCCGTCACCCGCACCGAGGACCTCTCCAGCGCCGACCCGCGCGACATCGCCCGGGCGCTGCTTCCGCAGTACGGCTTCGACTCCTCGCAGTTCTCCTGCCTCGACTCCCTCTACATGAGCGAGTCCGGCTGGCGCATCGACGCCGACAACCCCAGCTCCTCGGCCTACGGCATCCCGCAGGCGCTCACGCAGCTGCACGAGCTGCCGGCCGACTACATGACCTCGGCCGAGACCCAGATCCGGTGGGGCCTCGGCTACATCCAGGACACGTACGGCACCCCGTGCAGCGCCTGGTCCTTCAAGGCCGGCAACGGCTGGTACTGAGCCGCCGGTCCGGCCCGGGCGTCAGCGCGCCTCGAAGACCGTGACCGCGCCGGCGTACTCGCGCTCGCCCTCGAACTCCGGCAGCACGAGCCCGTCCCCGGTCGAGTCCAGGTAGGCCTGTGCGGCTGCGTGGTCGCCGAAGACCGCGAGCGTCTCGAGGTCGTGGCGTCGTACGTCGGCGAAGCGGCGGCGCAGCACGGACTCGCCGGTCTCGCTGCTGAACTGGGTACGTGCGGGCCGGCCGCCGGCGGCGCGGTGCAGGTCGGCGAGGTGGTCCTGGCCGTTGGTGACAGCGACGAAGGTGCCGCCCTGCCGCAGCACGCGGCGGACCTCGTTGAGGGCCCGCTCGAGGTCGCGCACGTGGTAGAGCATCCACCCGGCGTACACCACGTCGAAGGACGCGTCGTCGAACGGCAGGTAGCAGATGTCGGCCTGGCGGGCGTCGACCCCGCGGGCGGCCGTGAGCTCGACGAAGCGGGGCGAGAAGTCGGTGGCGACGAGCGTGACTCCGGGCAGGTCGTCGATGCGCTCGGCCATCGCGCCGGTGCCACAGCCGACCTCGAGGACGTGGGCGTCCCCGACCAGGGCGCGGTCGATCGCCCGCAGCGCCTCGGTCTCGGGGTCCTGCCCGTCGGCGGTGGGTCGCCACACCGAGCGACGGGTCTCCAGCCGGTCCTCGGTGGCGTACTGGTCGCGCACGTGGGCGGGGTCGTCCATCTGGCTCACGGGTGTGTCATCCGTTCCACGTCGAGGGCATCGTCGAGCTGCTGCTCGGTGAGGTCGCCGCGGTCGACGTACCCCATCGAGAGCACAGTCTCGCGGATCGTGGTGCCGTCCTTCATGGCCTGCTTGACGATCTTCGCCGCCTCCTCGTAGCCGAGGTGCTTGTTGAGCGGTGTCACGACCGAGGGCGAGGACTCGGCGTACGCGCGCATCCGCTCCACGTCGGCGGTGATGCCGTCGACGCAGCGCTGCGCGAGGAGGGTCGAGGAGGTGGACAGGAGACGGATGGACTCGAGCAGGTTGCGGGCCATCACCGGCATCATCACGTTGAGCTCGAAGCTGCCGGCCGCGCCGGCCCAGGCGACGGTGGCGTCGTTGCCGACCACCTGCGCGCAGACCATCAGCGTCGCCTCGGGCAGCACCGGGTTGACCTTGCCGGGCATGATGCTCGACCCCGGCTGGAGGTCGGGCAGGTGGATCTCGGCCAGGCCTGTGGTGGGACCCGAGGACATCCAGCGCAGGTCGTTGCAGATCTTGGTGAGGCCGACGGCCCAGGTCCGCAGCGCCCCGCTCAGCTCGACGAGGGCGTCGCGGGTGCCCTGGGCCTCGAAGTGGTTGCGGGCCTCGGTGAACTCCTGGCCGGTGTCGGCGGCGAGCCGCTCGATCACGGCGGCGGCGAAGCCGGGGGGCGTGTTGATCCCGGTGCCGACCGCGGTGCCGCCCAGCGGCAGCTCGCGGACGCGGGGGAGGACCGCCTCGAGGCGCTCGGCGGCGTAGCGCACGGTGGCGGCGTATCCGCCCATCTCCTGTCCGAGCATCACCGGCGTCGCGTCCATCAGGTGCGTGCGACCGGACTTGACCGCGTCGGCGAACTCGGTGGCCTTGGCCTCGAAGGAGGTCGCCAGCACGTCGAGCGCGGGCAGCAGGTCCTCGACGACGGCGAGCGTCGCGGCGACGTGGATCGAGGTCGGGAAGGTGTCGTTGCTGCTCTGCGAGGCGTTGACGTGGTCGTTGGGGTGCACCTCGACGCCGGCACGGGCGGTGAGGGACGCGAGCACCTCGTTGGTGTTCATGTTGGAGCTGGTGCCCGAGCCGGTCTGGAAGACGTCGATCGGGAAGTGGTCGTCGTGCGCGCCGGCGGCCACCTGAGCGGCGGCATCGGCGATCGCGCTCGCCTGCTCGGCGGTGATGACGCCGAGGTCGCCGTTGACCCGCGCGGCGGCGCCCTTCACCAGGGCCAGCGCCTGGACGTGGCGGCGCTCGAGGGTCGTCCCGCTGATCGGGAAGTTGTCGATCGCGCGCTGGGTCTGGGCCCGCCACAAGGCGTCGGCGGGGACCTCGACGTCGCCCATGGAGTCGTGCTCGGTGCGTGTCTGGCTCATGACCGCGACGCTACCCCGGTGCGGAGGCCCGCTGTCCTCACCCTCCGGGCTGCTCCTGGGCCGTACGGCGGGCCACGTAGAGGAAGTACTCCTCGGGTCGGTCCTGGAGCAGGACGTCGTACGCGCGCTCCTCGGCGGCCCCGAACACGCCCTCGAGGGCGGTGAGGAGCTCCGGGGAACGCGCCGCCGACCACACGACGAGCACCCCGCGGTCGTGGAGGATCTCGCGGCAGCGGGCGAGGAAGTCGCGGCCGTAGACGTCCGCGTTGCCGTCGTGCACGAGGTAGCCCGGGCCGTTGTCGACGTCGAGCAGCAGCAGGTCGTGGGTGTCGCGGGCCTCCGCGATGGCCATCAGGATGTCGGCGTTGACGATCCGGACCCGCTGGTCGGCGAGCAGCGCCGGCCCGTGCGGCACCGTGCCGTCGCGCATCCAGCCGATGAGCGACTCCTCGATCTCGACGACGGTGGCGCGCTCGACGCGCACGTCGGCGAGGATCCGCTGGAGCGTGAAGCCCAGGCCGAGCCCACCGATCACCACGTCGCGGGGGTCGTCGAGGAGGTCGAGGGCCACGCCCGCCATCTCGATCTCGGTGCTCGTCTCGAGGGTGTCCTGTCC
>NZ_JBFUKA010000025.1:0-45912 GCF_056401085.1 Nocardioides sp. P4_G4 | reverse complement strand
CTGCTAGCGAGCGATCACGACTGAAGCGACGCCTGTCGGAGCGACCGCTCGATCCCCTACTGGTACGGCGATGGCTGGCCAAGCGTGCCGACACCAGGACCATCTACGGCATCAGCCAACGCTCGTGGAATCGCCTCATGACCGGGTTCCCCGACGTCGTCCGATCCGCTGAGTACCTCTATATGACAAGCGAACTTGAGACTTGGCTGGTGAGCAGGCTCCACCTCCGGCCGGCGCAGCATGACCGATCGCCGATCACCATCCGTACCGTCGCGTCCGGTTACCACCTCAAGACGCAGGCCGGTGGGTCAATGCAAGCGACCGTGCCACGGCTCATCCACATCGCTGACCGCCTTGACAGTCCCGATCGCCAGCAACAGCTCGAGGGACAGAGGCGGTTGAACAAGTTGGTCGGTGCGTCCAGCAACTAGGCCCGATGCAACAAGATTCTCGATCTCGCGCCGGACCGCCAACAGAGCGACCAGACTGCATGCAGGCGCCAACGGCCCACGGCCTAACGACGGGAGACCCTATGACTTCGCTGACCGGCAACCTGCCTGTCGCCGCCGTCTACGACGGCATCATCGACGTCGACAACCTGACCACCAATGATGCGGACCTGGTTGCAGAGGTCATGGCGCTCAACGACCAGCACGCGGCCGGCGCCGTCTGCCAAGAGGTCTTCAACCTGGGAGTGGCGGTGCGACGCCTGGCCCAGACCGACAATGAGGTTGCCCGGCTGGAAGAGCAACTCGGCAGATTCGAAAGCCAGATTCGAAGCCTCACCGATCAGGCGACGCTACAGATGCAACAGCAGGTCGAGGCCGCCATCGACCCCGTGCGAGGCGCCATCCCGGCCGCCGCCCGCGACAGCAGCCAGGTACTCAAGGAGGCGATCACGCAGGCACTCAACGCCAACGACCGTGAGAGCGCCGCAAGCCAGCTCCTCGATGCAGTCCAGAGTCAGTCGCAGACCGAGCTCGCCGGGGCCGTGACCCAGATCCGAGCGATGCTCGACGCCTCTCGCGAAGAGAGCCCCCTTGGCCAGTTGCGTCGCGAGTTGCTCGACGGGTTCGCGAGCCCACTGCATCAGGTGACCCAGCAGATGACCGCGGTGCATGCGCTCGTGGTCGAGAGGCGGGACCTGACCACGACCCCGGCCGACGGGCTGGAGTACGAAACAGTGCTCGGTGGGGTTCTCAACGAGCTCTCCACCACCTGCGGAGACGTAGTGAAGACCACAGGAACAGAGCGCGGTATTGGCGATTCGAAGATGGGCGACTTCGTAGTCCAGGTGAGCAGTCCCAGTGGGCGAACTGCCCGCTTCGCCGTTGAGGCGAAAGACTCCAAGCTTGGCCCCAAGGACATGTTGGGCCAGCTCGACGGTTGTGCTGAGAACCGGGACGCAGTGGCATCGATCTTGGTGGTGGCACGCGACGACTACGGCTACCAGAAACAGCCCCTGTACCGCATGGCTCCTGCCCGCTACGTGGTTGTCGCGGAGCGCAACGACCCGTCGCAGCTCGCACTGCGGGTGGCGTACCAGATGGCGAGGGCTGACGCTCTGGCCTCGCTTGCGGACGACGACGGCGTGGACCTGGACCTTGACGACCTACGGCGTCGTATCGACCAGGCGCTGGCCCAGCTGAAGGCAGTCAGCACAGTGAAGGGCTCGYTGACCTCGGCCGAAAAGGCGATCGCGAAGGCTCGTTCTGACCTCGATGCCATGAAGATCGGTGTGGAGGAGATCCTCGGTGGCGTGACCGCCGCGTTCAGCGCGATCAGCGAGACCGCGTAGCGAGTGCGCACCTGAGTCGACTGCCCCCAAGGTCGACTCATCCCGGCTCTTCACCTCGATCAGCCACYGCGTCCCCGCCACACTTACCGAGATCATCGCGCGGGCCTGAGGCTGAAGAAGCGCGCCGACGTCTTGACCTGATGAAGGTGCTCTTGCAGCGCGACGCGCTCGCTCCGATCCGCCCCTGGTCGCATCGCCACCTCAGAAGACAATCCTTCGGGTGATCAATCGACTCGCCGAGCATCGTGCGGTGGGACGTGCGGCGCGGACCGATGTCGCTCGGTAGCGTGCCTAGTAGACGAGAGGTAGGTCGAGTTGTCCGTCAAGACCCTCCAAGGCGAGATCATCAGCATGCTTAGGCGCGAGCCTGGCCTTCCGGCGCGCGCCATCGTTAGTCGTTTGCGCCGACTTGGGTTCAAGACAGACAAGAGCATGGTCAACTCAGTCCTCTACAGCTCTCCAGACTTCGCCTCCGACGAGTCACTGCCGCCGCGGTGGTCCTTGGCCGGCGTCACGTTGCCTTCCCTTCCTCGTGCTACGACGCGCGTTACTGGGCTTGGAGCCACGAACTGGAAGGTCTTTGAAGAGGCGACCCTCACAATTGCGCCGATCTCCCTAATCTATGGGGAGAACTCCACCGGCAAGTCGAGCCTCTTGCAGGCACTTAGGCTGATGAAGCAGTCGTGGGGCACCCCTGACCTCCAATACGAGGGCGAGGGCCGGCTCTCTTTTGATTTCCATAGCCGGGTCGTCCATCGCCACGACCTTGAAAGACGAGTCGGGCTAAGAGCAGATTGGGGCGAGTGGTCGGTGCAACTTCTCGCCTCGAGTGCGGAGCAGTGGGCATATGGTCCTGCGCAGCCGCTGGCTGCCATCGGGTGTGCAGCAGGCGAGACCGAATTCATCCTGATTCCCGAAGCGTCATCTGATGAATCGGGCCCCTCCGGGTGGGTCATCGCCCGGGTCCGTCCCGGGGCTGRGTTCGAGGACGGTCTCCCCGCCCAGTGGGAGGCGCTCGTCGACGTCGACTCCAACGGTTTCCCCGACTTCAATAGCATCAAGGTGATGCGGGACCCACAGCACGGGCTCCGGTTGGTCGAATTGGCCCGCCAGATAGTAGACGGCGCAGATGACCTGTTCGGAGCGATTGAGCATATTGGCCCGGTAAGAGAGGTGCCTGCCCGCGACCTGACTGTTTCTGAGGCGAAGAGGCATGCGCCCTACGTGGTGCGTCTCTACGACGACGATGCGCTGCTCGCAGACGTGAACCTGTGGCTCAATAAGTTCGATATCCCGTACGAGTTGAGGATTGACCTGTATGGAGGCGATGGCGACGAGGCCGAATTCGGCCTCTCACTGGTCCGTCGAGGGGCTGGGGAATCGGTACAGCTACCCGATGTCGGATTCGGAATCAGCCAACTGCTTCCGCTCGTGGTGCAGTTGATTGGGAGTCGAGAGAAGACGATTCTTATCGAGGAGCCCGAAGCACACATTCACCCCCGGCTGCAATCCGTGCTTGGGGACCTATTTATCGAAAGCGTGCAAGATTATGGAAATACCGTCGTGGTTGAGACGCATAGCGAGGCCATCATGCTCCGCCTTCAGCGACGTGTCGCTGAGGGCCGGGTAGCTTACGACGAACTTGCTATAACCCATGTAGTTCGTGCAGGCGAAGCGTCTGATCTAGAGGAAGTAAAGCTCCAACCGAACGGACAGCTCGACTACCAATGGCCAGGCGGGTTCTTTGACAATCGCTTGGACGACCTTGTCGCCATTCTCGACCCATCCGGCGAGGAGTAGGCATGCTGCTCAAGGTTGCGCTGTCGGAGGACACCTTTGCGGATCTCGAGGATCTGTCGCCCCGCCGCGTTGAGGCAATAGGTCGCTTAGTGCGGGACCTTCGGACATCATCGATCTTCGTGGTGGGGTCAGACCAGACCAAAGCGAAACTCATCAGGAGCCTAAGAGCCTGCCACGCCCCCGAGGTTGCTATGGCACTAGAGAAACTCTTGACGGATCGCAGCGAGGTCGCAGCGGATCTGTTGAAACTGGAGGACATCGAGGAAGCGGCTGAGCTTGCGAAGTTGGCGGACATTGCCCCATTGGTGGTGCTGCGAGAACTCCAGATAGACCTTCTTGAGGGCACATTGCCAGCAGCGCCCGAGGTTCAAGACATTGAGCGTATCGCGACTTCAAAGAGCCTTCTTGCCATCCAGCAAAGCTGGGCTGCCCAAGTCCCGAAGGGAACCGATCGCGACGCCGTCTGGACTGGGCGGTTCGAGCCGTTCGCTCGACGGCATCCGCGTGTCTACATCGTCGAAGAGCACGCGGGTCAGGATCTGTGGAACGCGATGGGTGATGAGGTCAGGTCACCTAGACGCACTCCGAGAGGGTGTTTGTGGTTTCTGGATCGGTTGCAGCGAAGCGGAGTGCGTCACGTATCCGTCGCGACCGAAGAGCGCTCGCTTGCAAATAGTTCGATCAATGCAGTCGAGCTCGCGACACGACTCGATAGCCGCTTTCCCAGGATGACCGTGGAGTTGTGGACTGCTCCACCGCGGGTCGAACTGCACCGCCGACGCATCGCTTTCGATGGCTGGGTGGGGTTTGAGATCCACAAGGGCATGGCGACCTTTGATCGAAAGCAACTCGGGGAAAGTTTGGGGTGTCAGCCCAATCACACACTAGTCAAGGACGTCAGGGCCTCGTTCAGAGATTTCTGTCGAGTGCCACGAGACCAAACCTCGTAACATTCGACATTCGGAACTGAACAATTTCCCATCAAGCCCGCCAGGGTCAACCTGCGCCGGTTCCGAGCCTTGCAAGTCGTCGGGCTCTTCGTGAGCCCACGACTCCGCGTCGCGATCCTCGATTCGAGCGCTCCTTGAAGGAGGAGGCGCAGACATCGACGCCCTCGCACTCCGGTGCCTGCGAGACGGAGCCACGAACCTGCCTGCCTCATCGGGCAAGACGTTGGAGTCGGCCGACCGATGCAGACCGCCTGCATAGAGCCTAAGCAAACTCCGGGTGGCCCGCCTCGGCTGTAGCTTGATCCCGGCCGCGCCCTGGAGCCGGTCTCGATATGCACACCGCTTCGTGGTGGTGACTGAGCAGTTCCACCGCTCGGCCGCTCGTCGCAGGGTCCACTTCTTGTCGACGACGAGCTTGGCCAGGCGTAGCCGACCGGCGGGGGTGAGTTGGGCGTTGTCGTGGGACACGAAGACCTCCGAGGTTCGAGGAGCGGGCGCGTGGTGGCTCCACACCTCACTCGGAGGTCTTCGTCATCGTCCAGCAGGCACGCTGTACCCAGCGTCCGTGGGGCATCGCATCTAGTTCGCGAGAACGGGCAGCGTTATCCCCAAGGCGTCGAGCACCCGCTGGGACAGCGAGTTGTCGGCCGGGACGGTCGTCACATCGACCGGCGTCACGGTCGCGTAAAGGGAGTTCAAGTCCTTGACGTGCACTCGCCACTGGTTCCGCTTCTTGCCAGATCCCCGCACCGGGGCCCCCTGATCGTCCAAGGAGAGATGGCACGCGGGGTCGTAGTAGACCCGACCTGCCTCGATCGCGGCGAGGAGCCGGGTGAACGATGCGCCCTCGGCCAGACGGACGTCCTTGCCAAATCTGTAGGCACGGAGGTCTTCGCTACTTTCCGACGGGGCGAACGCGACCCTTGCGTGCTTGGCTCGCCAGTGCTCGAGAAGCTTCAGGAAGGACCACGACGCCGCAATGTCTCCGTGCTCATTCACCAGGTCGACCCCGCCCTCCGGGTCGTACTCCCCATCACGGTCGAAGCCACGCAACGCGAGCCGGAGACCATTGGTCTTGTGCGGCCCTGCGCCGTGGCGCTGGATCCCGGTGAAGTCGTGCCGGTGCGGCTTCTCGACTCCATATCGACGCATGAACGAGGCGAAGTCGGCGGCGTAGAGTCCTCCGTCCGGCTCCGAGGTGAACAATGTCAGCACGTTGCCGCCGTGCTGCTTCAGTTCCCACCCCTGGAAGTCGGGTTCCGCCGCGGAGTTGGTGACGACGCCCAACTGCGCCTCAAAGGTGGCGCCTCCCGCAGGGCGGGCCCAGTACGGCTGGATGCCTGCCTTGGTGAGTCGGCAGCCCGGTACCCAGCCTCGTCGGTGGACTCCGTGCAACTCTGCGGCGAGTCCCTCGGCGGACAGAGCCCGTTCACCGCGCACCCGCCACAGATGCAACACGCCATAGCTCTCCAATGAGCCTCTGGTGGCGTGCAGGGAGGCTGCCGCCGGGGACGAGGGCGGCAGGATGATTCCGTGGGTGGTACCTGCGTCGTTCACTCCGAGCACCAAGACCCGGCCTGCGACCTGCGCACCGATGGCCTTGACGTACAACGTCCGAGGAGGGCTGTCCGCCCCGCGAATCAGTCCGGACAGTCTCACCTCAGGATATTGCGGGTAGTAGATCAGCTTCGCATTGGGCGCCTCGACAGCGCCGGCTCGGGTGAGCCATCGGAAGTCCACATCGGCTTGGAACAACGTCTTTCCGGGTGCACCCGGCTTGGTCGAGGAGGTGTGTTCACCGCGAAGGTTTGTTGAGGGAATGAATGAGGCGGCACCGGAGAGGTCCATGCCGAGGTAGATCTGGTTCTTGTCGTTGTCCTGCCTCTCGGGCAGGAACTTGACCGCAACGCTGGTCGCCCCGTGGCGCGCCATCAGCTCCTCGACCTGCTCGAGGGTCAGTCCCGCCACCCACACGTCATGTGCCTGATCCATCACTGTCACGTTCATTCCGTACACCCCGTCCTCTTCATGGTCGGAGGCATGGGATCACGAAGACGGTCGTGGCATCTCCGAATCGGAAGGATTGACTGACTTGGCGACCGCGACCACGACCCCGTTGGGGTCCTTGTGCTCCCAGAAGCGCAGCACGATCCATCCCGCCTCYGTCAACGACTGAGTCGTGGCCACGTCGCGCGCCATGTTGCCGTTGATCCTGGGGGTCCAGAACTCCCGACGGGTCGTGGGCTCGACGTAGTGCAGGGGGCAGCCGTGCCAGAGGCACCCGTCGACAAAGACAGCCACCGCTGTCGCGTGAAGACGATGTCAGCGGTTCTGCGCAGACACGGGACGCGAGCAGAGTTCACTCGGTGGCGGTAACCGAGTCGATGCAGGGCACGGCGCACCAGCAGCTCGGGCTTCCTGTGGCGTCCACGTGTCTTGGGGAAACGCTTCGGACCGAATGCGCTATCGCGAGGTCCGAGACAGCAGTCAAGTCTGCATGGCCGACTCGTTGTGGGCCACACGACAATGTCGAAGACGCTCTCGGGGCGGGTGAAAGGACGTCCGGTGAGGTTTCACTGGAGTTGGACCTGCGAGGACCCGCTCTGCTGTGAGAAAGGTCGTATCTCGCTCGTTCGGCAGCACTCGGAACATTCAGGGGGCATGCTTTCCTGTCGTGACTCGCCCCATGCCCTCAGACGACGTACGTCGCGCCATCGAAGACGCCATCCGTGAGCTGGGGACGACGCTGACCCCGGACACCTCATGGCTATGGATGTACAGGCAACGGCGGCTGGACAGACGGGGCCGCGACGAAGTGCTGCCCGAGTGGAACGCCGTGTTCCCCGATCGAAGCTGGACCGACCGGCTCGAACAGAACATGAACTTCATCGACACCCTCTTGGGAAAGCTGAACCGTCGGACGGAGATCAGTCGCCTGGTGTCCAACAGCGGATACCGAGCGCTCAGGGAACATCTGTCGCACGACAGGGCAGCATCACTTCACTTCGCAGCCTTCGAAAGGTGGGCCGTGATGACAACAAGCCCTACGTCCGACGACGGACGCCCTATCGATGACCTTGTAGAGCTCTTGGCCACCCGCAAGAACGTCGTCCTTGAGGGCGTACCTGGAACGGGGAAGACTCACGTCGTCCAAGAGATTGCAGAGCGCTGGGAGGCGGTCACCGGGCACCGCCTGCGAACGCAGGATCGCCGTGACTTCGTGACAATGGTGATGCACCCGAGCACCACCTACGAGGACTTCGTCGAGGGCATCCGGCCGGGCGGCCGCGAGCCGAACGGCGGTGGCCGTTTCGACCGGACCGTATCCACCGAGCCCGCTGAACCGTCCTCCGACTTCGCGGTGGGATCGGGCTTCTTCAAGGAGGTCTGCCGCAGGGCGGCGGCAGACGCCGATTCCGACTTCTTGGTCCTCCTTGACGAGTTCAACCGCTGCAACGTCTCGAGCGTTCTCGGCGACCTCCTGCTCTGCTTGGAGCCCAGCAAGCGCGCGGCCCGGGAGAACGACGAATGGCACGCGCCCTACGAGGTCGGTCTCCCCTACACCAAGCAGACATTCTTCGTGCCGGACAACGTGTATGTCGTCGCGACGACCAACACCACGGACCGATCGGTGGCGCCGCTCGACGCAGCCATCCGGCGCCGGTTCGCGTTTGTCCGACTGGAGCCGGACTTCGAGGCATGCCGCGACCGACTCCCCTCGCTGGGCACCTCTGTCGTGTCGGGCACGATCGACATCCTCGAGCAGCTCAACGGCACGGTCCTGGAGCCGTGCCTGGGACCGGACGCCCTCCTCGGGCACTCCTACGTCCACGCGGCGATCGATCAGATCGACCGGCTTCCACCGGATTCGGATGAGGACGCGGCCCGGCGTGTCCTCATCCGGGTGTGGCAGTACGACGTCCTCCCCCAGCTCGTCGACACACTCCGGTCGGTCGGTGCCGAGGATCTCCTTGATGCAGGTCGTCGCAACGAATGGCTTGCGGAACGTCCCGAGATCCGCGAGGTGTCGGAAGGTGCCTCCACATCCTTGGGAAACCTCCATGGGTTCCTCGGGCAACAGCTCGGGCTGGCCGTCCACGTAGTGGGCACCGGACTGTCCCGGAGCATTCGAATCGGCCCCTGCGTACCGGGGGCCTCCACTGCCTCCGAGGTGGGGGCATTCGACGAACCGGCACTCGAGTCCGCGTGAGTCTCGGTTCCTTCGCCGCCTCGCCGGGCGGCAAGCGGGTTGGGATCATCGCTGCCTCCTCGGGCCGGACCCGAGTCCTGATCGGCGTCGTGCCCAAGTCGTTCGAGGGTGCGCCGCAACAACACGTCAGCCTGGTTTCCTGGACGCATGAGGGCTTCAACCGGTTGTCCCTGGCGGAGAAGCAACGTCTGATCGTCCACGCCGCCGAGGCAAGCGTATTCATGGAGAACCTGGTGCGACGCCTGTCGGCGAAGATCGCCGACCGCCGCCTGAATACGAGTGCGTCGACCGGCACCCTTGAATCCTTGCTCAGCGAAATCCCGGGACCGCGCTCCCGACCTCCCGAGTCGCCCAGATCTTCCTCCGTGGCCGAAGATTCGGATGAGCGCGTGCTTGGCCTGCTGGAGTTGCTCACCCGCGTCGGATTTCTCGATCTGGACTCGGACACCATTGGCGGCGCCGACGCCTCCGCGCCCCTGCTCCGCCCCCTGCTGGTGCGTCGCTTCCTCGACGAGGTCGGCCGGTGCCTTCCACAGGTGCGGCGCGGCTATCGCACCGTGACCGAGCATCGCGGAGTGGTGCGTGGGCGAGTGCGCGCGAACAGCCTGCTCGAGATGGCTGCGACCGGCGTTCCTCGTCTTCGATGCACCTACGACGAACTCACCGAATCGACCGAACTCCTCCGCATCGTGTGCACCGCGCTGGAGGCGGTCGCAGACGGTCGTGGACGCCCCTCGGCATTCCCCGGGCACTATGCCGAACAAGTCCTCCGCCACGACGCCGTGGTGTACCGCCGCGCGCTGGGAGGCATCGAACCCCTGCCGGCCAGGACTGCACTCGCCATGGCTGGACGACTTCGACTCGGCCGACTTGACCGACCATGGGCGAGCGCCCTGAAACTCTCCCTCAGGATCCTTGCCAGCATCCAGGCGGAACCCGCCCACTCAGGCGTCGACCTGGATGCCGCTGAAATCTCCGTCGAGACCGAGAAGATATGGGAGGGCATCCTCACCCAAGCGCTCCGCACGATCGACCGTGGGTTCGACATACGAACGCCGAACGACAAGCGGGAGGGGAGCGCATGCCCCGCTGATGCACGCCCCCATCTGTGGTCCCTGCGTCCCGAACCCGACAATGTCGTCATCACCGACACGGACACCCTCGTCTTCGACGCAAAGTACAAGCGATTCGACGGGAGGTTGGATCGCGACGACGAGTATCAAATGTTCGCCTATTCCCACCTCATCGGCCAACAGGACAGGCCCACCACGGCGCTTGCGCTCGTCTACCCCACCGATCGGACGGCCCCGCCAGTCGAATCCACATCTGACACCGAACCGGACAGCGAGGTGTTTGGTCGGGACCGGGCGGGTTCAATCCTTCCCCACTGGTCACGAGGCGGTGGCGGTCCGAGGGACACGACAGCGCCACCGCTCCTGTACGCCCTGAAGCTGGACTTCCCC
This sequence comes from Nocardioides sp. P4_G4, assembly GCF_056401085.1. NCBI lineage: Bacteria > Bacillati > Actinomycetota > Actinomycetes > Propionibacteriales > Nocardioidaceae > Nocardioides > Nocardioides sp. P4_G4. The sequence goes on along the minus strand of NZ_JBFUKA010000025.1, from coordinate 35,691 downwards.
CAGATTGCCGACCTCAAGCCCGGCGCCTGGCCCGCCTACATCGCCGGCGTGGCCGCACGGCTCGAGCGGTTCATCGACGTTCGTTCCTAGGCTCGCCTGTGCTGGAGGCTTCGGGAACGGTGCGTGCTGGGGATCAATCATTGCCGTGCCGGAAGCTGTCGGTCACCACGACGAATCCACGTAGCGTGAGATCTCGTTTTCAGCACGTATCCGTGCGCTGGGGTCGGCAGGCACAGCGCGTCGTGAACGCCCCGGGACCTGACTCCGTGTGGGTGGGAAGGCCCAGGTCCCGGGCGACCTGTCGGGCCACGGCGAGGTTCCCCGGGGTACCGAAGACCCAGGCCCCGCCGATGACGTCGCAGTCGACGAGGTGGACCCTGGGCTTGAGGTCATTGCCGAGATCGGGTCGGTCGTCGACTCGGCGGTAGCGCACGGTGGGGCCGGGTGCGGGGGCCTCTTCATGACGGCCACGTGAGGCCGTTCTCGTAAATGACCTGATCGTCTCCAGCATCCAAAGCGCGAAGCGGCTTCTCCTCCGTCACGGCGCCTGCTCAAAGCGGACGAATGTCACCCTCCACGGAGCCGAGGAATGGTCCGATGTGGACTGCCTCCAGCTTCGACACCCGTCTGGGGCCCGCCGCCCGCCTATACGTTCGCCTTCGGCTCTCGAGCGAGCCCGTCGCGGATCGCCGCGGTGGCGCGGACGTCGTCCTCGTTGTAGGCAAGGATTCTTGCCCGCCCCGCGGATCGGACGTCCTCTTCTGGGGCCTGTCTTGCCTCCAGGAGCCACAGTTGCGATTGGAGACCCCCCGGGTCCTCGTCGCGCCAGTTGAACCCGAACGCGGGCGCCACCTTCTTGATGCCGAGGCCGTGAAGTCCGAAGTAGTGCTGGCGGACGATGGGCAGGAGGTCGACGAACCTCGTCAGCAGATCGGCTGCCTCGGCATCACCGAGCAGCCTTGCCAGGTACGTGGGCTCCGGATGCGAGTAGTGGAAGACGAGCAGGGACTGTCCGGCTGAATCCGCGGCAGAGATCTGCCCGCGTAGCCATGCAGCGAACTGCTCGGCCAGCGCCTGGGTGCCGGCGGCATCCAAATCGTTCCAAGCGACAAATGGGTGAAAGCGAGGCGCATGCCCGCGGCGGTTCAGGAGCGCACCCCAAAGGTAGACGTGGTCGCTGGGGTCCCATTCGATGTCGAGATCGATCTCGACATCAGCGCGCGGAACGTCGATCCGTCCGGAAGTCTCACGCTCCAGCGTGACACCCTCACGGATCATCCTCGCTCGACGTACCGCCGCCGTCAGTCTGCCGATCGGATCCTTGAGGTGAGTGACCTCGAGAAGGTAGGCGGAGCGGAAGGAGGGTTCGGCGACGTCGAGAGAGGCCAGTTGCTCGACGTTGACAACACCCGCTCGGGCCAGCGCGTGCCACTCGCGGACGCCGAGYCGGCCAGAGGTGATCTGGGCGCTCGCGACGTCGGTCTGGACGATGTCGCGGCAGTGCTCGTGCCACGGACAGGAGTCGCACTCGTCGGTGAAGATGGGAAGGACGAGCGCCGGAGCCCCCGCGACCGCGTTGCGGGCAACCTTCAGACGGAACCCCTGCTCGTGGTCGTAGCGCTCCATCGCCGAGCGCTTGGCCGTACCCCGTGACCGCGAATAGGTCTGGAACTGCGGGACTGACAGGTCGAGCCACGTGAGGACGGGAGCGGCGTCGCTCGAGTCGGGCAGCACGTCGGTCCCGATGATGAATCCCACCGGCTCGCGTGCGGGGGCCTGTCCCATGGCTTCGAGCATCCGCCAGTAGTGCGCCAGCTGGAGGTAGTCGTCGATGCGAGTGGTCGTTGCAGCCGCGTGGCCGGCTGTGTCGAGGGGGGTGACGGGTTCTGCCAAGAGGGAGTAGGTGAGCGTGCCCTTGGCGCGGCGGACGACAACTTGGTGTGATTTCACGTCACCAGGCACGTAACCGCCCGCGCCGTGGCGCAACAGGATGTCCGGGCGCCCGGACCGCCCACCCTCCACATCGTCTGGCAGCCAACCGCCGAGAATCACCTGGATGCCGGAGTCCATGGCTGTCAGCGTGGCAGCGATCACTGCGGCCTTGCCGCGTACCCCGGTCAAATCAGCGAAGCGGGACTCTGGAAGGACCCGCCTGATCGCCTCAAAGACAGAAGATTCGAATGCCAACCCTGCGTCGAACCGCGATTGAAGCTCGGGCGGAACCTCCCAACTCGCAGGCTCAAAGGTCGGATCCCACTCATTGTGGATCCGGCGGGCACAGCGCTTCGCGTCGTGCCCGCTCAGCAGAAGCGGTTGCTCACCCATCACGTACTACCCCCAGTTGCGTTGTCTCTCATCATCAAGCGATGGGGATCAGTCATGACCCACCATCGGCTCCTGTCTATGTGTTGGTCGAAGGCAGCAATCGAGAGTGCCCACATCCGCTCAAGGACAGGCCGCGTACGGTCCGGCGGATCCTTTCGACGACCGCGCGAGCCGACCAAACCCGGATTCCGGAGCACGGCCTCTCACTCACCGAGCGGGCGACGCGATCTAACCCGTCGTTGGCGCGTCCCGTTCCTGCAAGACACCATGCGTGTCCCGGGTCCACCAGTTGCCGACGGAATCCCGCATGTACTCGATCCCCACCGTGTATTCACGTCCACGCAACATGGGGTGCGGCGGCTCCGGCAGAGCCTCCACGGATTGTGCGAGCCCCCAAGAGGACTTGTTCTGGGTCGAGTCCCCCGATGGCGCCGCCCGCGTTCTATCACTTTTCTGATTCTCGACGACGTATTCACCTGGGGGGAGCCACGCCAGCGCCAGAGGCGCACGGGTCTTGCCACTCGAGGTCGAATTGACCTGTAGCGAGAACACAGGGGCCGTCGATGAGTTCCGGAAGAGCAACCCGTACCGGTCGCCCCCCGGGCCACCCCAGGTGACCCACCACGCATTGACCAAACTCGCCTGCTCCCGCTTGGCACGCGACTCCATCCGATGGTCGCGATCGCTCTCCACCTTGAAGAGCCTTCCGGCGTAGATCGCAGCCCAGAACGCGGCTCCCAACGCGATAACACCTGCGATCGCAGTAACCCATTCGGCGTTTAGCCAGTCAGACATACCCATCCTCGTTCACAGGGCGGCACAACGTTCCCACACGCCCGCGCATTTTCGCTTACGTCAGATGATCGCCCACGGCTGGCCGGAAGGGAGGGAAACGCTCCAATGCGTCAGTGACGGAAAAAGGGCACGGGTGCACGACCCACGTGCACCAGCTGCACGCGAGTCCCGCTCCGACGGCATCGAGATCGCTGGCACCATGGTCTACGCAGAAGAACGACCTCACCCGGGCAACCATTTGCCACCCGCAAGGATCTCGAGCGTGACCTGGATCGAACGGGCGCATCACTTCCAACGCAGGCAGGACTCCCTGAAACGATTGACCCTCATGGAGTTCGAAACCATCGTGACCACCCCGCCCATTCGGCGCCTAACTCACGCAGTCCGCTGATTGCGCAGCAACCCCGCACTCGGCGACTGGCCATGACAGGTTGCCGTGGCCCCACCTCGAGGGCCGCGGCCTATCGGAAGGCTGGCGGCTACCACCAGAGCACCGTCCCGAGGCCCCGACGCACGTCACATGTTGGTCAGCAAACCCGCCTCGGCGCCCTCAAGGCCACCGACCATCGAGACTCTGTCCAAGTAGATGTTGCGATGCTCGCAGCTCGTCTCCGGCAGCAGCAGGCAAGCGTGGCAGGCAGCAAGGTTGAGACCGTCGCTTCCGGAGGGGCCCGACTCACCGCACACCGGATCGTTCGAGCACCACACGGCACGCGACGCTGCTGCGACCAGCATGTCAGCGAAGCGGTCCTCGTCCGCCAGGGCAGCCAGACCTCCGAGGCTGCCAGCAGCGTCCGAGGACGCGGTATAGATGAGGAAACCTGCTTGGCCCTCCTCTGCGTAGACCCGTTCCCGCAGAGCACCCACGGGATAGCCGGCGTTGAGGCTGAGCTCCTTGAGGACAGCGTGTGCCAACGTGTGCATGACCAGGAACCGCGAACTCGGGATCTCGACCGCCGGCGCACCAGATTCCTTGGCTCGAAGCCTGATGGCGGCCTCGAGCATGCGGCCCCTTTGGTTCGCGACGGAGCCGGCTTCCCAGTGGGCCAGCCACGCTTCGTCGATGCGGACGAAGACTCCCTCTCCATACACCTCGATGGCTGGCAGCCAGTTCCGGGGCGCGGCGCTGAGGCGCGCGAGCTTCGGTTCGGTCCCGTCGGCGGCCATCGGGGTCACGCGAGAGAAGCCGTGGAGAGCTCGTACCTCACGCAAACGAGAGACTCGTGACACTTGCGCCACGACCTCTGAGACCTCTGGGGCAACCTCCACCTCGATGCACTGAAACGCGTCACTCGACCCGGCGTCGTTGCCGTCGCGCAACGCAAGGTACTCCTCGACGCGCAGATCAGCCTCGCTGGGGACTCTTGCCCTCTCCACACCGCGCCGCTGGGCCACAACCTCCAGCACACCTTCGACGTCGATGGTGCGATCGCGCGCAGCCGCCCCTTCTGCCGCCACCCGGACCTGGTCCTCCTCCTGGTCGCGGAAGACCTCCCAGAAGCGCGTCACGTATCGCGCATTCGGGCTGGACCACGGCGGAATCGAAATGCTTGACCGGACGGCGCCGAACCAGACGTTGGAAGACCCTCGTTGCAGGGCGCGAAGGTTCTTGTCACAGACCTCGCGTTCGGAACCCGGCAACCAAGGCCGACGCCCACCGCACGGCTTCACCATGGCGATCGCGTTCTTGTTGAACGCCCCGTCAAGGTCGCGGGCAGCCACGCCGCACGAACAATGAACCACGATGTCGGCGAGTGACGAGGATGCGCCCCGCGTCAGCAGGGTCATGCGGTGATCGGCCACATTCTCCTGAGGTTCCCGACCATCAGCCACGCGGTGCACCCACTGGAAGTAGGGAAACTCCTCGAGGTGACCGTTCTCGCAGCAAGCGACGAATCGTGAGGGGGTCAGCTCCCGCACACATTCGGGGCACTGCATTCTCCGCGAATCGAACTTCCAGTAATTGTCCAATCTCCGGCACCCCGGGCAGTACTGGAAGGCCGGAAACCGCACCACGGGGACATCTCCGCGCCTCTGACCGGTGGACGGGGACCGGAAGTGATGGACCCCAAGCGACTTGGCCAGGCGCGGCTCCTCGACCGGAGCGCACCACCGCTCGTCCCAGTCGTCCAAGCCGCAGACCAAGTAGCTCTGCTCACCGGCTGGAAGAATCGAGCCCACGCCAAACGTCGAGACGAGCTGACTTTGGCGAACTCGGCTGTCCTCAGCCCTCATCGTTGCTCCTTCCCCGGCTGCCCTTGGCGTTGATCAGGCGCAATGAACTCTCCCTGTCGACATTGCGCAGGCTCGTCAGCGTCGGCCACGCCGGCCTACCTGGCGGGAAGGTTTCGATCAACGGTTCCCTCAACTCGTCGGTCAGCGCTGCTCCGGCTGGAACCATGAGTGCGTTCACGGGCGATCGCCAGCCCGCGTACTTGGTGACACTTCCGTCGTCCACCGATTGGCGCCAATAGTCGAGCAACGTTTCCAACGCCTCCGCCACCTCGTCCTCGCTCTCAGGGTGGACCTCGCGCACACGAGCCAGGATTGCCTGCTTCACGTCCCCCAGCTCTGTGGGCGAGGCGGCGGGGACGTCGACCCCTGAGTCCGCGGCAGCCCCCGGAACGAGATGACGGATCAGGATCGTCAGCAGTCCGTGCAGCCCGCGGTCAAGGGCTCGCGGAGCGAACGGAGTCGCCCCCGTCGCCTCGACCTGTTGGTAGATCGAACGGTGGTACGTGGTGAAGGCCTCGTAGTGGGACAGGTCCCGCGAGCGTCCAGAATTGAAGAGTGTCACGACCAGTCCTGGATGACGGCGGCCGACACGGCTCGTGGCTTGGATGTACTCGGACGTCGTCTGCGGTTGACCGGACACGACCATCAGTCCGAGACGATCCACGTCGACGCCGACCGAGATCATGTTCGTGGCCAGCACCGTGTCGGGAGACTGGGGAGAGGGATAYGCCGTCTGGAGCAACTCAAGCTCCAGTGGGATCTCACTGGACTTCTTGCGTGAAGTGAGCTCGCGGGGATCCTTCGTCTCTCGCTCAGCTTGGACCATCCGATTGGACACGACCTTGATGCGATCGCGAACATCGTCGATCGTGGCGATGTAGGCCGCCCCCAGTACGCGAAGACTGTTGAAGTAGCCCAGCAGCGTCCAGTAGGCATCCCGCACCTCGTCCGAAATCTCYGGACTCGCACCCGCCTGCAGCAGAGCCGCATAGGTCCTCACTGTGAGGGTGGCATGACTTGTTCCGGGTGCCATCACGCCGACGTACTTGCGCGTCCCCTTGACGTCACGGGGAGCGTCGACTGCGAAAAAGGAGTCCGAGGCGTCGACTCCCGGCGGGGGGAACTGCCGCGCCTCGCGTGCGAACACGGCCTTCACCTGTTCGACAGCACGTCGAATCGTGGCAGTCGATGCGACGAGCTTGGGCCGTGCACCGGTGAGCGCGTCGGTGGCCAAGTGGTCGACTGCCGTCTCGTATAGCCCGACAAGGGTGCCGAGTGGCCCGCTGATCAAGTGAAGTTCATCCTGGATCACCAATTCCGGAGGTGCGTCCCGTCCCCTTCCAAAGAGGTTGCCCGACTCGGCTCGCCACGCAAGCATGGCGAACTTGTCGACGGTCCCGATCACAAGGGACGGTCGATTCTGATAGACGTCGCTGTCGACCAGATGGACCGGCAGGTTGCTGGGCCCGCCGAAGCGACATCCCTGCCCGGGGCACACGACCTTCATCTGGTCCGCCCTCCTGTCGGCGTGGTAGTCGTCAGACGTGAGACGGTTGCCACACCACGGGCAACGCAGGAGCTGTACGGGGTCGCCCGTGTCGGACGCGTCATCCCTCCCCTGTCGTCGTAGCGCCTTGGCGGCGTCGGCCACGTTGTTGGGCGTGGCTCCCTGCCCCACCCAAAGCCCGATGGAAAACGGTTCCTTCTCCTGCAGGTCCGGTTCCGTGTCCCTCCACACCTCGAGAGCACAGATGAGTCCGGCCGCCCGCTCGAACTGCTGCAGCGTGAGGAGGCGCAGCGTGTAGCGCATGATGACGGCCACGCCGGCTCCGGTCCCGTCCTTTCCGGCGCCTCGCAAGCGACGATGCACCACGCAAAGGGCGATGAGCCCGAGATAGGCCTCGGTCTTACCGCCACCCGTGGGGAACCAGAGGACGTCCGCAAGGTCACGGTCCTCACTCGTGGGATCGACGAGACCCTCGACATTCAGGAGGACGAACGCCATCTGGAATGGGCGCCACTCAGCGACCACCGGAGCGGGCACACCCGTTGCCCCGGATCGAATCATCTCCTGCCGCTCACGCTGCATCTTCATCACAGTGTTCATTGCTCTGAAGGCTCGGGCGACGAGCGGGTCCGAGGTCAGGAGGCCGAGCCCCCGTCTCATCCTCCCCACGGCGCGCCTTGCCTCCGCCAGGTGGCGATGGGCCGTTTCGGCATGGAGTCCTTCGAGCGTCACGAGATCGTCATTCTCACGTGCGTCGATCCAGGATTCGTATGCGGAGATCAGTTCGTTCAAGGACTCGTACTCGCCTGAGGCGAGTATTCCCATGTCGAGCGAGGGCACGTCGTCCCGTGACGCGTTGGCCAAGGGCAGGTCGTGTTGAGGGAAGAACGTCGTGCGCACCTCGCCGACCTCGTCCCCTTCCTCCCAGTCGACAGCGACTCCGTGGCCGACCGCAAGGTGGCGCTGCGCTCGGTGGAGCAGAGCCCCCGACAGTTCGTCCTGATCCATGTGCTCCATGGCCAATCGAGGACGACGGTCGGCGAATCCACCTCCTTCGATGCGAGCGACCAGCGATGGCCGGAACCAGCAGTAGGGGTCGCGCGATCCCTTCGACGGTTCCTGAAAGGTGTTCACAAGGACGAGAGTCACACTGCGCACACCATCGCGTTCGCCACGCACCACGTATCTGAGTGCGAGGCCTTCGCACAAGCGAATCTCGCCATGACCTACCGCGCTCAGGGACACGTCAACGGTCTGTGGCCCGAACGGCTGTCGGATCCATCCGACGTTCTCGGAATCTGACTCGTCCTTCACGTAGCGGTCCGCGGCGACGTCGACCTTCAGAGATGCCACTGTGTTCAGGACTCCGGCGGTCAAACCGATCGTGGAGGGTTTCCTCATGTGGGCAAAGGAGACACCCGGATCGAAGTCGGCATCGACCTCGGTGCCGGCGTCCTGATCGGCGTCGTCACCGATCTCCGTCTCACCGGTGGGTTCCACCGAGGTGAGCGACCGGGGGTGCAGGATGCCGACGATGAATCTCTGGAGAGGCGACTCTCCGATGCGATCGTCGCCGTCGACGGTCCCATGCAGGTCCGCGATCAGTGCTTGGACCATGAGATCTCGCGCCGCGTACCACGGGTCCAGAACAGTCATCTCATTCACTCCACTCGATCCGAGCCAAACCCGACATGACGGGCGCCAGAAGCATCCCGTTCCCAACGCCATTGCTCTCGACGACGACCGTTCCCACGCTCTCGACGCGCACGTCCCGCAGTGAGGGCCATCCTCGCCTTGTCTGCTCCAAGGTGCCCGTGCGGTTGGCGAACTCGACGCCGAAGTGCTCTGAGGTCACCCCGAGCGTCGTGCCGCCCGACCTCACTTCGAAGATCGGTACCCTGAGGGTTGATCTGTTGGCGCAGGGAGCCAGTTCCACCTCGGCTGACACGGCGGTCCCCTCGAAGAGCAATTCCTGTGCCAGCGGGTACGTGGCCATGGCGCCCACGTCGAGGTCCCCAGCTCTGACCTCGAAGGCCGTGGTCATCCAAGGCTTGTGGCCTCCCCTGATCCATCGCGGGCCGGAGTCTCCACCACAGTGCACCGTTCTGACCCATCGGACGTCTGGTCCGTCGGCGCGCACGAGAAGCCGGCGCGCCCGGGTCAGGGCCACGAATCTCTCGCGGCCGACGAACTCCTCCGACTGCTCCACCCGCCCCCCAGGCGGGAATTCGACGAGCACGACGTTGTCGAACTCCAGTCCCTTCGCGCGATGGACAGTCGAGACGACCGTCTGGGTCTCGGGGGCGTCCAGGAGATCCGGCGGTATCGAGTATCGCGATTGCAGTGCCATGCCTAGTGAGATCAGGTCAAGTTCGCGGCCCTTGCCCCCTGCCAAGCTCTTGAGGGCCCTCCACGCGATCGTCGGATCGACACTTGGAGCCAGTTCCTGCAACCTCGCATCGAGTTCTTCACGGGTCAGGGACGACGCCGAGACCTGTCCCAGGACCCGGGCGATCCAGCTTGCAAGGACCTGCTGGCCCGTTCCTCGGCGAACACCCACGTTGAGACCGAGGGACCGGAGCTCCGCGGCGACGACGAGCGCCTGCCCATTCGTGGCAGTCAGGAATGCCGTTGACTCCAAGCGACGACGGGCGACAACGGCAGCGGCGGCGAGGTCACCCACGTGGACGACCTGATTCCAGAAGTCCTCGACCTCGTAGTGGTGCGGCACCACCTCGCCCTCGCCACGCAACCCAGCCGCTGCCCGTGCGTCTCGTGTGGACGCGCGGTACTGACCCTTGAGCACGATCGTGCGCGCCCCCGCTGTCCGAGACTGTTCGAGAAGTTGGGCTGAAGTCGTGGCCGATTCCCCCTCCTGCTCGATCTGGAAGTCATAGATCGCTTGCGCGGGGTCACCGAGCAAAGTCAGGCCAGCGTCCTCGGGCAGTCCGTCCATCAGTGCGAGCAGGAAGTCCGCTCGTACACCGACGACATCCTGCGCCTCGTCGACCACAACGTGTTCGAGGTCGTCAAGATCGCCCCACTCACCCCGACGGACCAGTTCGGTTGCACGAATGATCCTCTCGTCGAAGGCCATTGAACCGATCTCACCCTCCGACGACTCGCTGACGATGCGCGAGGCCAGCGAGTCGATCGTCCGAACGTGAACCGGAGGTACGCCTCGTGCCCGGAGCCGACCGTCCACTGCATGCACGGCTGCATTGGAGAAGCTGAGCACCAACAGGCCGTGCACCGGGTCCACACGCTCCTCGAGCACCAAGTTCTCGACCAGAGCCGACACCACCTGTGTCTTGCCGGCGCCCGGGCCCGCGATCACCACCTGACGAGCGGAGGCGTCGGCGGTGGCGACCTCACTTTGCTCGGGGTCGAGCAGCACTGGGGTCACTTCTTGGTCCAGAGGTACTCGAACTCGTTGAAGGCAAGGAGATCTCCGTACTGGTCGAAGTTGTCCTCGACATTCACGATGAGGACTTCCTCGGAACCACCGTTGCGGGGACCGCGGAGGCCGCGCCCGATCATCTGCTGATACACATTGGGGCTGAAGGTGGGGCGGGCCACGTAGACGGCCTGCACCTTGGGCGCATCGAATCCCTGGGTCAAGACGTTGTAGTTCGTCAACACACGGATCCGTCCAGCCTTGAACTCGTCGATGTAATGGCGACGTGCCGCAGTCTCGGTGTCGGCTGAGACCGATACGGCTGGGACGCCTCGGTGGGCGAGCAGCGCCGCCAAGACACGTGCGTTCTCCACCGAAGGAGCGAACGCCAGTACGGTCCAGTCCTCAGGCAGGGACGCGATGTGGTCCACCACGCGGAGGGTGCGTGCCAGGTCGGCACCGAGGCGCTCGGTGACGGATGACGGCAGTCGGCCCATCTTCTCGATGTCCTCCTTGTCCCGGTCGCTGAGCGTCACGTCGATCCCAGCGAGGACTTCGTGGCGCACCTGGGCAAGCACGCCCATGTCCTGGAGCTCTTCGTAGGGGTCTTCCTTGCGGAACGCTCCACGGTCCAGACGATTTCCGTCGTAGCGACCGGCGAGGCGCTCGGTCTCAATCTCCGAATTGCCCCGGAAAGGCGTTGCCGTCAGGCCGACAAGGGGACGACGCGCGGACTTGTCACGAGCGCGGCCGCCACGGCCCATCCACTCGAGCACCTGTGTGTAGGAGGTTGCTATCGAGGTGTGCGCCTCGTCGATCACGACGATCGACGGGTCGCGCAGCCATCCGTACTCGTCTCCCGACCGCTTCTGCAGGACCGAAAGCTTGTCGATCGTCGCGATAACAAGTTGGAACGAACCCGGTTCCTCCGTTACCTCATTGCTTCCCCAGAGACGACCTAATCGCATCGGGATCTGGGGGCCAATCGCACGCCACACATAGGTCCAAGTCTCAGCCGCCTGCTCGCACAGTTCGTCCGTTTGGGCGATCCACACGAGAGGCTGAGCGTGGCTCACGAGATGCATGCGCACCGCCTTGACCAAGGCCTCGACCGTGACTCGGGTCTTGCCTGCCCCGGTGGGCAGTGACACCATTCCGCGGTCCGGTCCGACACCACGCATCATCGCCTCGATGCGCTCGGTGACAAACTCCTGATAGTCGTGCAGCGGGCTGAGTACCGCCGGGCCGTCGATCATTTCGACCGCAGCTCTCTGGCTCCCCGGGAATCCAGCCCAGTCCGTGGGAAATCCAAGGCCGTTGACCCACTGGCGCGTGATCCTCCGGCCAGCCCATTCCTTCGGCGGCTCGAGGCCCCTCTCCTCCAGCGCGTGCCGCAGGTGCTTCAGGATCGCGACACCGTGGACCGCTCTCGCCAAGGACGCAACTTCTCGCGACGAGGCGCCACCCTTCTCCTCGTCGAGCACTGCGAGGGCTTGTGCCGGAACCGTGCGGCGCAGAGCATCCACGCCCACGGCAAGGACCAGTCGTTCGTCATCGTCGTGGCATCGCTTGACCCGGGTACGCAGCTTGTCGCTGGCGGTCTTCTCCATCGACCGCAGGACTTGGGAGACGTCCTGCGGGCCGAGTCCGAGGCCGAGCACCTCGGAGACCTGTGCGAGGCGAGCGGTTGGGGACTCGGCCGTGACGAACACGATGTCACCGTCACGCCGTGCCGGAAGTGGACGAGCAATCTGACCCTTTGGCGTTGCGGTCATCCGCACAAGACGGCTGACGGGCTGCAGCATGAGGTCCTGATCACCGGCGTCGAGTCGCATCTTGAGCGGGGGGAACRCATCGGTCAGGTGGACGGACTCTCCAGCGGGGTCCACCACGATCTCCTCCTGAAGGAGGTCTTCCCCTCGCGGCATACCCAGATGCTCGAGAAAGAGTGTGACGTCTTCTGCTTCGACCAGGAGGGCAGGTACCGTCGCGTCGATCATGGAGTCGTAGGTCTGCGGGGAACTGGTAACACCGATGTTCTCCACTGGCACAGGTACGCGTTGCCTGCCGACGGCAGCAACGAGTTCCTTGAGCTTCAACTCGGTCACGGGACCTCGGAAGAGGAGCCACGAATAGAAGGTGGCGCGTGGCTTGTCATGGTCGCCGGACCTCCAATTGTCGACGGTCGCCTTGAGTACCTCCCATTCCGAGACACTCAGGGCCTCGAGAGATGTCTTGATCCCCAACGACTTCGCGGCGCGCTCCTGCACATCCACGGTTGGGAAGGCCCCCGAGTCGATCTCGTCCTGAGCCATCAGCACTCCGCCGGGGGCTCTGAGTCCGTGGGACGTGGCGAAGCGGCCGTGCCGGCGGAGGAAGTGAGTCTCCGGACCGATCCAGTTGTATGTGCCGTAGGCACTGTTGGACAGGTGACGGATCTTGGTCGGTGCGGGCAGACCGCGGTTGAGCAGGAGTTCGGTGACGATGCGTTTGCCCTCGTCACTCATGCTCGCGACTGGATCCAAGGGCCACGTGACGAGCGTCGGAGCTTCGACCTCGACCTTGTCGGGAGAGATCTTCGATGTCTGGTTCTGAAGGAAGAGTGACTTGGCGTCCGATACCCAATCGCCGTACCACCGCTCCGTGCGTCCTGCCGCGAACCCRGAGAGGGCGCGGGTCTGCGGAAGCTCGACGGCACCGACCTCCTTAAGGAGTTCGTCGTCCTGGGCATGCTCACGGGGGTCGATCAGAAACGCCCTGTCCCGGGAGCCGTCTTGTGGGACCAACCGCCCGCCGAGGAAGGCACTGCTCACCGGGATCCACTTGCCCGCTGCGGTCTTGACGTGAACGGTCTCCGTCAGCTCTCCCCCCAAGTCCTCCTTCAGGATCTGGAGTGCGGTGTCTGTGGGGATGCTCCTCATCGTTGACCAGATGAGGGGCCAGATGACCTCCCTGCGTCGTCCGTTGGGCTGCCCCGCCTCGTGCAGGAGCTTGCGCAGTTCACCGCTCTGGTCCATGAGGACCACGCCCAAGTCTTGGAGGTCCATCGAAACTCGGTCGATGGCAGCAAGGACGGGGTCGACGAACAGAACATCCAGCCGTTGCTGCCCCTCAGCACGAACAAAGACCTTGCCCCGAACCGTCTGGCTGAATGTTCCGTCTTCCAGGCGAATGATCCGCGCGGACCTGATCTCGTGGTTCAGCTTCGTCGCCAAGGCAGCGTCTGAAGACCCCTTCACGTCGCGCACCATCCGCGCAGCGAGCGCGATCGCCGCGGCCGATGCCTCCACGCTGCCCTCAAGCACGAGGGCCTCCAACCATTTGCTGAGACTCGAGACACCGCCATCTGCGCCGAAGCCATCCATGAGGCGCGACACCTTGACGGCCAGTTCTTGGTTCTTGTAGGCGTCCGGGTGCACCCAGTCAGCTACGGGTGCTCCGCGGACGGCGGCCCAGGCCTCCAGCCACTCGTTGTGGTCAGGGCCTCGTCTGTCCTCGCCGATTCGCTTCTTGGTGATCTCTCCGATCCATCGCAGATCAGCGGGGCGACGCAACCGGCCCGCTCCGTCCGGGAGGATGGGCCGAGTGCGCAGGTGCGCGAAGATCGGGCCATTGATGTCACGGTCGACCCAGTTCCTGGCCTCCCTCGCTCCCAACTCGCCGCCCCGAGACGGCAAGGCCTCGAGTACGCGTACTGCTTCCGGCGTGCCACTGAATCGGCCGAGCGCCGTGGCCACGAGATCGGGCAGCACCTCGAGTAACTCTGTGTTGAACTGACCTTCGAGAAGAGAGAGCCGGTCGTCGCTCAGTTTCCAGGGCGCGTTCACGATGCCGGACAGCGTGGTCCTCGTCTGGGTCGGGAAGTAGGCCCAGAAGGACCCCAAGCCGGTCGCTGGAGGAACACGGACCGCGTACTGGACCTCCAGAGACTCCCGCGCGGCCACGTGTCCAGCCTCTTCCAACGCGGCTTTGCTGGGGCGCACCGTGCAGGCGGCCAAGGACCAGACGGATTCGTCGCTGCCCGCTCGCAACCGGACGAAGCCATCCGCGCCGTCCTCTCGAAAGATGCGCCGCTCCCCTGACATCAGAGCGCCCTGACCGCTCCCTTCGGGGATCCGATTGCGGAGACGTGCCTCGCGCACGTGGGGTGAGAACAGCACGAACTCGGGGGAGAATTGCGCCAACCTGCCGGCCAGCGGCAGCGCGTCAGCTGCGAGCGAAGCCACCACAACGGTCGATGCCCACTCCATGAGCTCGGCCAGATCCGGGTCTTGAGCGGCGCCGTCGGCGACGGGATCCAAGACCCGGGCAAGGCGCATCACGGGATAGTTGGGGACGTCGTAGCCCTCGCCCTTGAGCTGCGCCGCCGCCCAGTCCTTGTCGAACCCGAACGACACCGACCTGCTGTAGACGCGCGGCGAATCCGACACCGCAAGKATTGACTTGAAGCCGATTCCGAACTTGCCGATTCGGTCATCGGCCTTACTGGAGATGTCTGATGCAAGAATCGACCTGACCCCGGCCTCATCAAAGGGCTCACCATCGTTTGCCACGTACAACGCTTTATCGGTCAGTAGGACCTCGACCCGGCCCCCGCCTCTGCGAGTCGCGTCCGTCGCGTTCTGAACCAGCTCCTCAAGCTGTCGAGTGGCATAACCGCCATGGGCGATACGGCGCTCGTTGTTCGCGTCTTGAATCACTCGCGACGGATCCTCGGCGTACACCTTCAGACAGACGCGAGTCTGCTCCTCAACCACCAATGCCAAACCGGATGAACCGGCTTCCCAACCACGCATTTCCTCACCCCGTGAAGCTTGTGACGTAACGGGGTGAACCTACGTGTCGGCACCGACACTCGTGCGAGGAACCTACCGATCGGCATCGATCTCTGGCCCGGAATCAGAGCTCGTCATGTCCGGAAGCAGGGAAGGGGCGTAGCGTRGAGGTAGCGTCTGGTCCATGCCCACGTCGCCTCGCCGTCTGGCGTCGATCGACGGTCGACCTGTCGGCGTCTTCCATACCATCTCGGCTCGAGACGGTGCGTCAGTGAAGCGAGACGGGAATCCGGTCTTCGCGATCCGGGAGTTGAACACGCGTGTGGTGGAGGTGTTGTTCGGCGACGGGATCTGGTTGCTGTGCGGGCACGGAGACATCGAGCCGTCGTGACGGAGCCCCCTGTCAACCCGTCGGTGTCGGCCCGATTCTCTCGAACTCGCGGGCGGGATACCAAGCCCGAACTACTGGTACGCGGGGAGCTGCACCGCCTCGGCAAACGGTACCGCGTCAACTACGCCCCCTTGCCCGGTCTACGCCGCACTGCCGACGTCGTGTTCACCAAGCAGCGAGTGGCTGTCTTCATCGACGGCTGCTTTTGGCACGGCTGCCCCGAGCACTACGTCGAGCCGAAGACGCGCACCGGGTTCTGGGCCGCGAAGATCGCGGGCAATGCCGCGCGGGACGCCGAGACGACACGCATCTTGGAGGAGGCTGGCTGGACGGCTCTCAGGTTCTGGGAGCATGAGCCGGTGGTCGCTGTCGTGGCTGAGATCGTCACGCGAATCTCAGACGAGGGGGGCCACGTGCCCTAGCCGCACGGCCTCTGCCTCGCGTTCCCTCACCAGGGTGATCAAGTCGGCGACGTTCATCATCGATCCGCGCATCGACTCGGGGTATGTGTCGATGATCGGTTGGGGGATGACGGGTATGACGTCGTTTTCCGCCATGGCCGCAAGGGTGTCGGGCACGAGGCCCGGGTCCATGGTGATGACATGCCGCACGTCGATGCGGGTCGCCTCCGTCACGACTTGGCGCCACCGCTCCTTGGTTGTCGTCTTGGCCGCAAGGAACGTGAGGACTCGTCGGGCACGTCGGCATCGCCATACGCGTCGAGGGCCGGCAGCAGGTAGTCGAGCTTGGAGCCGTCCTTCATCGTCTTGGGACGGGCGTAGCGGATGTCGTTGGCCCTCAGCAGGGCGTCGATGTGATGCTCGAAGGAGAGGCCCGCGCGCGAGAACCGCCCGTTCTTGAACTTCGTCGCGAGCTCGAAGAACTTGTCGATGTCGATGTGCTCTCGGTTGGCGAACTCGCCGTCCACAACCGGCTGGAGGACGTGGCGCTCGTAGAGGAAGAACAGGTCGTTCGTCGTTGCGAACCACTCGAACAGGGTTCCGTCTGGATCTCCAACGGGGTCGATGCCCTCGCACACGGAGCGCGTGAGCGCGGTGAAACGCTTGGTGTCCGGGAGGGGAAACGTTCCACCGAACTTGGCCACCATCGCGTCCAGGTGCTGGGTGTTGTGGCTGCGCGGGGTGATTCCGAGCGCCAGCCGGATGTCCGCGTCGGCCATGTCGAGGTTCTCGTCCTGCGCGTCGTCGACGTCGAAGATGTCGAACGGGTTGTCACCAGACGGCATCTCGCGTTCGCGGAGGTTCGTCGCGAAGAGCCTGTCGAGGCGGGCCGCGACCTCTGACCCGTCACGGGCCACGATCGCCACGAGGCGTCCGTCGCGACGCTGGGCGATCCACAACCAGTCGCCCTCCCACGCAGCCCGCATCGCGTTCGAGCCCGCCGGGTAGTACATGCGGTACTCGGCCGCCCGGTGGCCGACGCCTCGTCGTGAGTCGTAGTACGAGAGCGTCAGGTCCTCGTCCCGAAGGGTCTCGTCTGCGTCCTCGCCGAAATAGAAGTAGGTGCAGTCGCACTTCTTGTCTTCGTCGCCGAGCATGTCGACGACGGATCGCTCCGCGTTGAACTCGTGCTGCCTTGACACCTTCGCCGCGGCAACCTCCACAGCAGCGAGGCGCTTTGCTGCGACGTTGGAGAAGTGCTCGCCAAGCCGTCCGTCCACGCGTGTCCCCTTGGGTCGGGGGACATCAGATCATGCAGACTCGTGCGCCGCCTCGCGTTCAGCGACCAATGCCTTCTCGATGTACGGCTGCATGTGCCTGGCCATCGCGTGGATGGCGGGGACAACGACCGAGTTGCCGAACTGCTTGTAGGCCTGGGTGTCGCTCACCGGGATCAMGAAGTCGTCGCCGAACCCCATCAGCCGGGCACACTCTCGCGGGGTGAGCCGCCGCGGCCGGTTGCCTGGCTGCTCGATCAGGATCTCCGAGCCGTCCTTGTAGTAGCGCGCGGAGAGGGTGCGGGTCGTCATGCCGGCCTTCACGAGACCGAAGCCGAAGCCGTTGCCCGCGGACTTGTGCTTGTCCGCGTAGCCCTGGAGGTAGTTCCAGAGGTTCTCGGTGAGCGTGTACTTGTCGAGCACCTTGCCCTTGCGGTGGTCGAAGTAGCGACCCGCATCATGAGGGAGTGGCGTCTCGCCCTTCCGGTGCAGGACCGACTCGATCGTCCTGTGGGGCTCGGGGAGCTCCATGGCGTCGATGTCGAAGTCGTTCTCCTCACGGAACCCGACGATGAGGATGCGCTCACGGTTCTGCGGCGTGAAGTTCCTGCCGTTCACGACACGCGTCTGCACTTGGTAGCCCAGCTCGTCTTGCAGCACCGTCTTGATGACCTCGAAGGTGCGTCCGCGGTCGTGGGACTTGAGGTTCTTGACGTTCTCGAGCATGAACGCCGCGGGGCGCTTCTCGTCGATGATGCGCTTGATGTCGAAGAACAGGGTCCCCTGAGTGGGGTCATCGAAGCCGTGAGCGCGGCCGAGGGCGTTCTTCTTCGACACGCCGGCGATCGAGAACGGCTGGCAGGGAAATCCGCCGAGCAGGAGATCGTGGTCGGGGACCTCGCGTTCGTCGATCTCGGTGATGTCGCCGTTGAACACGTGGTCGTCGTGGTCGAGGAAGTTGGCCTCGTAGGTCTGACGCGCGTACTTGTTCCACTCCGAAGTCATGACGCACTTGCCGCCGATGCCCTCTTTGCCCTCGAAGGCGCGACGGATGCCGCCGATACCGGCGAAGAGGTCGATGAAGGTGAAGTCTGGCTTCTTGGTGGCCATGCGTGTCGTCCTCAGGGAGTCGTGTCCCCAGGTCGATTCGACCTGGCGATCGTCACGGTATTCGACGGGCTTCCGAGCGTCGGGCATTTCGGCGCGTGTCGAACACGCGTTCGTGCTCGAGCTTCCGCGCGGAGTACCGGATCGCCGCCCGTGGGCATGTTGGACGACGCGAACGATACGTCCTTCGCACGGCCTTCGGAGTCGCGACTGACGAGCCCCGACTTCATCGACGTCCCCCACCAGTGAAGTACCTTCGCACTGGCCGGACGGATGCCAAACACTTGGTGGCCACGACTGCTGCCGCCAGCCCGAACTTGATCGAGTCCCATGCCAAGACCAGGACGACGAGATTCAGCCCGCCGCACGCGCCATCCGAAACGGCCACGGTCAGGAGGTGCATCAACACGAGCGCGGCCATCGCGAAGGCTGCCAACAGCGACGCGTTCCGCCAACGCGGCTGCGTCATCCGCGCCCGGGCGATCAACACGTTCGAGGGCGCGTAGAGCGCAAGCAGTTTGTGAGCGGTGGCAACAGCCAGTAGGACGGGCACGATCAGCAGATAAAGCATTGTCCGCCTCCAGGGTGTCGAACGGCATGTCTCGTCATACGGCAGCCGGCAGGGCCACACGAAACCTCTCGAGCTCACTGTGGACAACCGCCCGGCGCACAGTCCTATGGCGCTGAGATGGCATCGATTCGGACGGATGTCGAGCGAGGCTGCACGTTCTCGGCTGACGCAATGCTCGATGCCTCCTTGGCGGCACGCATCGCGCGCACCCGGTCTGCTCCCTGCGCGTCACCAGTCTGTCCTCGACCCGCAGGCAGATCCGACGTGATTTGGTAGCGATCGCGGTACGCGGCAACGGTGCTGGCCGCGGCGAGCCAGGCCTCACGCCCAGCCACTGTGCTTGGCGGCGCGCCAAGCCGTCGCACCCAAGACTCGCCTGTCCTTGCCGCTACTGCCGCCAGGGCCCGTGCCCGCGATTCGATGAGCCGTTTTCGCTCTGCGATCGACTGACGATTTTCGTCTCTCATCGCCCCGAGTGGTTCGGGGATCAATCCCGCGATGAGGCGCGGGCGCAGTTGGGAGCCGCGGGGTGGAGCGGATACCGCATTCTCCAGCCGGTACTGGAGCACCGCGGCGACGTCGTTGGCATCGTCCAGAGCGTGCTGCGCCACGATCCGCGGAACGAGGCTCTCCAGATCGTGGTGGTGTGCCTCGGCCCGACGCAGCGCAACCGTGAGTGGACCGAAGGCGTTGGACGCGACCACCGCACCGAGTTGCTCGTCGGTCAGCCCCGAACTTCCCAACAGCTCGACGAACCGGTCGCGTTGCGCCTCGGCGGCGATGGTCTCCAGCTCCGCCGCGAGTCGGTCGATCCCGCCATGCATCTCGTATTCGGCCTCCATCGTCTGGTGCGCCGACAGGCTCGCGCCGCTGTGCTGTAGCACGCCGTAGAGAACCGTCCGGGCGCTGACGTTCTCGGGCTCCGGAGTCGAGTGGCTGTCGTCCGGCTGGTCGAGGGCGACGTATGCGATGTTGGAGTCGCGGCCGCGACTCATCGATACGTACAAGTTCTCGCGAGTAGTCGAGGCACTGACGACCACGTGCGACGTGTCGACGGTGACGCCCTGAGCACGGTGCGCGGTGATGGCGTACCCGAGGTCGATGTGCTGGGCGACGTATTCCGGAGGCAGTACGGCGCTCCCCCGGCGTCGCGCGTCGAGTCGGGCGGCGACAACCGAACCGTCCCTGCGGATGTCGACGATGCGCCACCGGTCGCCGTTCTTGACCCAGCCTGATGACGTGGTCCGGATGGTGCGGTCGTTGCGGCGAGTGATGACGACATCGCCGACCGAAGCGCGCATGCCATCGCCCAAGTGAGCCTCCCGCCCGTCGTCGGCGCCGTCCAGAACGAGGCGCTCGGCTCGGGCGCGATCGTTCAGCGCTCGTACCGCCTGAGAGGACTCGGTCACGAGCACGCTCCCCTTGCCAGCGAGCACGTCTGTCCGCCATGCCTCGTACGCGGCGTCGAGCATCTGGTCGGTGTCGCCCTCGCGGATCCGGTCCTCGCGGGCGTAGGTGGAGATCACCTCGACTTCGCCACCGCGCAGGCCGAGCGAGGCCACCTTTTCCCACTCGTTGCGGAAGCGATGGATCTCGGTCAGCTCGGGAGCATCGGTGCGGCGGTCTACGAGCAGCGCGAACACTCCGCCGGCATCGACGGACTGGAGCTGGAACGGATCGCCGACCAGCAGGACCTTGGCCCCCGCGACTGCGGCCACGCCGCTGATGCGGTCCAGGGTCGTCGTGCCGGCGAGGGTTGCCTCGTCGACGATGACAAGCTCCCCGGCCCGCAGTTCCACGCGGCCGCGGTCGAACTCGTGTAGCCACTTCGCCGTGTTGTCACAGGCGATTCCGAGGTCGTCGGAAAGCGCCTGTGCGGCCGTGGCAGAAGGAGCCAGCCCGACGACACTCCCCCGCCCATGCTCGAGCATCCACGCYGCGCGCAGCGCTCGCATGGTCGTCGTCTTTCCAGTTCCGGCCGGTCCCACCAACACGTCGACCTGACGGCCGGACGTGGTGATGCTCGCGAGCGCCTGTGCCTGCTGTGGGCTGAGTCGCTGCCTGGTGCGACGAAGCACCCGGCTCAGCACCTCGACGCGGACCCTCGGCGAGGATGTCCGGTTGGCTCGGTCGAGCATGCGTGCCTCGGCCTCGAGAACCGCGGTCGAGGAGTACTTCACCGAGTGCCTGGGGCGGAACACGCTGGTTCCGTCCTCCCGACGAAATGCTGCCGGGCTGATGGCGAGATCTGGCGGAGTGAGGGAGATCGACTGCTGCTGGGCCGCATCGAGGATCATGCCCACGGCAGCCTCGCGATCCGTCGAACTGGCAAAGCGCAGGTCCATCGTCTGCCGCGATGCCTCCGCCAGCAGGTTCCAATGGGTCCAGGTCGAGCGCTTGACGCTCACTGCCCGGACGACATCTGCACCGAGCGCCTCTATGGCCGCGAGCGGGACATCGGTCACCTTGAGTGGGCCGGCGCCGTTGCGGGCGACGATGGTGGCGGTCCATGCATTCGCGTCACCCCGGAGCCGGTCGGAGCCACGTCGACGCCACTCCACCGTGAGATCGAAGAGAGATCGAGTCTCCTTCGGCGGGCGGGTCGCGAGCGTGGCCCGAGCGCGCAGCTCGACGATCGTCTTCTCCGAGGGCATCCGTCCCTGAGCAGCGACGTACTCGGAGATGAGTCGATCCTTCTCGAGGTCGATCTCTCGGGTGCGGCTGGAGAACTCCCTGATCAGCTCCTCGCCCACGCCGGCGATTTCCCACTGGGCGTTGCGATCAGCGCCGCGAGCACGTTGTTCCCACTCGATGCCGAGTTCTCGGGTGAGTCGGTCGGCCAGTAGCGCGTTGTAGTGCGCCGACAGGCCCGTCACCGATGCGAAGACCGGTCGGCCGTCGAGACTGCGCCAGCGACCGTCCAGAAGCGCGAGCACCTTGTTCGAGACGACCAGGTGGGTGTGGAGTTGAGGGTCGCCAGCACGGGAGTCGTAGTGGTCGTAGGCCACGGCTGCGACTCCTGCCACTCCCACCTGCGCCACGGCGCCATCGCGGTCCGCGACACCGGCCCGGGTGGCTGCCACCTCACGCTCGAAGTAGTCGAGCACGTCGGCGACAGCTTCGTGGTGAGCCTCGACGACCCGCTCCTGAGTCACGGCATCCGCCAAACCCCAGAGAACCGAGACCGACTTGGGGACGCTGAAGGTGAGGTCAAAACCAGCAACCGCGTGCCGCATCCCGGCTACGGCCTCCTCGGCCTCGATGCGCACGCTCGCCGCTGCGCAATCGTCTGCCGTCATCTCGGGATCGAGCGCACCGACGCGCGCGGAGATCCGCTCCGCAGGGCGCATGTAGGTCGGGTACCCGCGGCCCAGTTGGTCCCCCGTGACTGGGTCGCGGCCCATCCCGATCAGCAGCGCCAACTGTGCCTCCGAGACCTCCATCCCCGGCGCCAACTTCCCGCCACCGAGGCGCCGTACGCCCGACCCCATCCACCGTCCGGGAGGGGTGCCGACCTCGGAGTAGTAGCGCGTCAGCGGAGTCGACGGTGCGCGGTTGCCATCGCCCACGACGACGCTGCGCAGCAGGTACCTGTAGCCCGAGCCAGCTGTCATCCGGCGCATCGAGACCGTCACGACCGTTTCCCTTCCACAGGCCACAGGTGCGCGGCCTTCTCCACAGACCCCTCGATCTGCAACGCGTGTGAAGACGAGAAGGGAGGTATCGAGGATGAGGGCGGCGGCAGAGGTGGCGTACCTCGTGAGGGAGGACGAGCTGAGGAGGAGCGATGGCCTGGCAGGCGGGCATTGCGCAGAGGCGTGAGAAGTGTCGTAATGGAGAACGGACGGCGGCTGGAATCGGTCTTCGTCATGGAAGTTCACTGGAGCCTCGGGCGCACAGGACAGAACGGGTCTCGGGCATGGCGCATTCACGGAGGGTCACGACGGCTTCCGCCGCACTCCTGCTCGGCGTGCTCGCCGGCTGCAGCGAGGACCCCGCGAGGACGACGTCGCCACCCGAGCCGACAACCGATTCGACGCCATCAACCGGTACGCCGGCGAGTGAGCCGCCGTCGGATTCGGAGATGGCCGAGCAGGCTGCCAGCCAACTCATGCGCGGCTACTACGCGACGGTCGATCGCCTGCGCCAGGATCCGACGCAGCCGCTCAGTCAATTGAGAACTGTCGCAAACGGCGGGCAACTGGAGGCGCAGACGATCTTCACGCGAAACCAACGCAAGGCTGGCAATCGTCAAGCGGGCGGCGCGCAAGTTGTCGTCGTGGTGGTGCAGTCCGTCAACCTGAACAGTTCTGGGCAGGGCCAGATCCCCACGGTTCAACTCGACGTCTGCTGGGACGTCAGTGCCGTCGACGTACTCGATCGCGACGGTCGATCGATCGTCAGTCCGGAGCGACCAGATCGCGGCTGGACTCGCTACACGGTTGCGAACCACCAGTGGAAGACGAGCCCGGACGACGGGTGGCGTGTGGTGAGCGGCAGGGACCTGGAGAAGGCGCCATGCTCGGCCGCGTGACCGCTGTCCTCGCGGTTGTTGCCATGCTCACATTCCTGTGCCCCGGGTCTGCTCAGGCCGACACCGAGTGTGGCCAGACCGACGAGCTGACTGGCATCTGCCTGGTGTGGGTCGAGGTGCCGGGCCACCCGGGGACAGCCGGCGCTCCTGACGAGGAGGAACCGAAGGACTCCGGGGCCGGCGAGGCCTGCTACTGGGATCCCGCCAAACAGGGCCTGTCACAGCCACCGGCCGGGCCGGTGCCGTGCGAGTCCGACAGCGGCTACTGGTCCAACACGCTTAACTGCTACGTCCAGATGATGGATCCGCAGCCGCCTGCCGGTGACGAGGCGTGGCAGGGCCACGAGCCGAGCGATGGCGCGGTCTACCTCTGCTACCAACCACAGACGGGCATCGTCCTCACCCTCTGGTCGGCGAACCAGCCCGATCGAGCCGGAGAGGGTCCGACGCCACGCGTGGTCGCTCAGCAAGCGATCGCCTCGATGGACCTCGAGGCGATCCGGATCGGGATCACACCCAAGCCCGGTGAGGACAGCATCGGCATCATCGGGATGCCCGTCTGGATGTGGGCCGACCAGCCGGACGCCCAGACCGTGGGTCCGACCACGGCCACGGCGAGCGCCGGCGGCATCACGGTGACCGCCACGGCGAAGCTGCACAAGGTGTCCTGGTTGATGGGCGACGGCACAACCGTCGTCTGCCGGACCCCGGGAACGCCGTACAAGCCCTCGTTCGGCATGCAGGCGTCCCCGGACTGCGGGCACACCTATGTGAAGTCCAGTGCAGGCGAGAACGACGACATGTTCACCGTCACCGCGACCTCGGACTGGGTCGTGTCGTGGTCGGGAGCAGGACAGACCGGGACCGTCCGGCTGAACGGGCTGACCCGTACAGCGCGGATCTCGGTCGGAGAAGCGCAGGTGCTCGTGCAATAGCGAGCGAGCGACGTGAGAGGCGACAAGATGACGCACAGCATCACGCGAGACGACAGGTTGACCGGCCCCGAGCCGACGCCCGCCGCCCCTCCCCTGACGCCGCCACCCAAGCTGCGACGTCGCCCGGCGCTCATCGGAGCCGGCGTCGCGTCGGTCTGCATGGGCGCGCTCCTCGCCGCGTGGGCCTGGACCTCCACGACGAACACCCAAGAGGTGTTGGCGGCTCGCGACACGATCCCCCGCGGCGCGGTCATCACCAGTGAGGACCTCGCACGGGTGCGGATCAATGCAGACCCCGCCCTCACTCCCTTGGCAGCCTCGTCCTACGACGAACTCATCGGCCAACGTGCGGCACTCGACATCGCGGCAGGGAGCCTGCTCACCGAGGAGGCGACCACCGCCGAACCGCTGCCGCCCGACGGCATGTCCGTCGTGGGGGTCGCGCTCTCGCCTTCGCAGTCGCCGGGGCTCCCGCTCCAGAACGGGGACATCGTGCGAGTCGTCGTCACGCCGGGCGAAGGCGCCGATCCGCCGAGCAGTTCACCGGCCATCAACGACGCAGAGGTGGTGGGAACCCGCACCGACGAACTGAGCGGGGACCTGGTCGTCGATCTCTTGGTTCCCCGCGCAGAGGCGACCCTGCTCGCCGCACGGGTCTCCACCGGCAACGTGGCCTTGGTCCTGGACTCCGGAGAGCAGTGATGGCAGTCATCGCGCTCACCTCCGCCTCGGGCTCCCCCGGCGTCACAACCACGTCGGTCGGGCTCGCCTTGTCCTGGCCCCGCCCTGCGCTCTTGGTCGAGGCCGACCCCACCGGCGGCTCCGGAGTCCTGGCTGGCTACTTCCGCGGCACGCGGGAGTACGACGCCGGGCTGATCGAGCTGGCGCTTTCCCCCGCCTCTCCCGCGGACGCTCTCCGCGATGTCGTACGACCCCTCAATGACAGCAGCGCGTCGTTCGTCGCAGGGGCTCGGTCCCCGGCACAGGCAGCTGGTCTCAGCCAACTCTGGGCGCCACTGGCCGAGGCGTTGGCCGACCTAGACGACTTGGGCCAGGACGTCATCGTGGACGCCGGCCGCCTCGGTCTCATCGGGTCACCCGAGCCGTTGCTCGCTGCCGCCGATCTGACCCTGCTCGTCATCCGCTCAACGCTACCCTCGCTAGCTGCGGCGCGCGGGTGGGCCCAAGTCGTCCGGCGAGACGGAGCGTGGCGACAGCCCGCTGCACTGCTGATCGGCGAGGGCCAGCCCTATGGACACGGCGAAGTGGCGAAGGTCCTCGACCTACCTGTGATCGCGAGCCTGGCCGACGTGCCTGAGGCCGCAGCGGTCCTCCACCGCGGAGCCGCGCCACCGCGCAACTACGACTCAGGCCCCTTGGTTCGGTCCCTCCGCGCCGCAGTCGCCTCGTGCCAAGCCGCCATGGCCCGCAGCCGGTTCGAACTGGTCGGCCAGCCATGACCAACGGAGCTCACGTCGAGTACGGCGACCTCGCCTCGCTGCCGCTGTTCGCGCAACCGCCGGCACCCGCGGCGGAGAAGCCAGCACCCCTCGACGACAAAGTCGCCGTGGCTGCGTCCCTCACGGACTCGGTCGACTGGGGTCTCGTGTCCACCCTGCGCTCCCAAGCCTCCGAGCGCCTGAGCCAAGCAGTCGCGGCGGAGCGTGGACGACTGGACAAGACGTCGCAGGAGGAACTGGGGCGGGCCATCGTGCTCGACCTGATCGAGTCCTCGATGGCCGAGGCGGTGAACTCTGGCACTGCGGCCTGGTCGGCCGCCGAGCAGGCCGCACTGGCTCGAGCGGTCTTCGACTCCCTGTTCCGGCTGGGACGCCTACAACCCCTGGTTGATGACGACCGGGTGGAGAACATCATCATCGCCGGACACGACAACGTGCGCCTCGAGCTCATCGACGGAACCCTGCTGACTGGACCCGATGTCGCCGACTCCGACGAGGAGTTGGTCGACTTCCTCGTCTTCCTCGCCTCGCGCAGCGAAGTCAGCGCCCGCTCGTTCTCCTCGGCGCAACCGCGCCTGCACATACGGCTTGACGGTGGCGCCCGGCTTGCGGCCGCTGCGTGGGTCACGCCCCGTCCGTCGGTGGTCATCCGACGTCACCGGTTGATGCACGTCACTCTCGACGACCTCGTGGCCCGCGACATGCTCACCCCCGTCGCTGCTTCATTCCTGCGTGCGGCCGTGCGAGCCCGGAAGTCGATCGTGGTCTCCGGCTGCCAGGGAGCTGGGAAGACAACGCTGGTACGTGCCCTGTGCGCGGAGATCGACCCGCTCGAGGCGCTCGGCACGTTTGAGACCGAGTACGAGCTGCACCTGCACCAGCTGCCACGGCACGAAATCGTCCACGCCTGGGAGTCACGGCCCGGGTCGGGCGAGCGCGGGCTCGATGGCAGGCAGGCTGGCGAGTTCACCCTCGACGAGGCGCTCACCGACTCCTTCCGCTTCAACCTTTCCCGGCAGATCGTGGGCGAGGTCCGTGGCCGGGAGATCTGGGCGATGATCAAGGCGATGGAGTCCGGCACCGGATCCATCTCCACCACCCACGCCTCCGACGCGGTCGCCGCGGTGCGCAAGCTGGTCACCTGCGCCATGGAGGCCGGCCCCCACGTCACTCAGACATTGGCGACCAGCAAGCTCGCGGCCACACTTGACCTGATCGTTCATCTCGACCTTCGCACGACGATCGGTCCGGGCGCTTCGAAGAGGATCCGACGGGTCGCGGAGATCGTGGCGATCGACACCGGCGAGAAGGAGACGGGATTCGCCACTACTCACGTCTTCGATGCCGGCCCGGACGGCGTCGCGGCACCCGGCGTCCTGCCCGACGACTACCAATCGCTCACGGTCCACGGCTTCGACCTGCGCGGATATCTGTCGGGGCAGGCGGTCAGCCCATGATCGCGCTCGTCCCAGGACTCGCGGGCGCCTTGATCGTGGCGGGATTCTTTGCGCTCGTGGCCGGAGTCCGACGTACGCCGGCAGCGCCACCCCGCCAACGGAGCCGGGGGGCTCGCGTCACGGGCTCCCGGCGCACCCGCCTGCTCGTGCTGGCCGGGATCGGCGCAGGCGTTGCGGGCTACGTCGCCACCGGGTGGGTGCTTGCCCTCGTGCTCGGTCCTATCGCGGCGGTCGGATTGCCGATGCTGCTCACCGCGCCCGCAGCGGCCGAACGGATCCAGCGACTTGAGGCCATGGAGGAGTGGACACGCTCTCTTGCGGGAGTGCTGACGGTCGGCGTGGGCCTGGAGCAGGCCCTGGTCGCGACACTGCGATCGACCCCCGCACCGATTGCGGGCGAGGTCAACAGGTTGGTGGCGCGGCTCCGGGCGCGATGGGTGACCGAGGACGCGCTGCGCGCCTTCGCAGATGAACTCGACGACTCGACCGGCGACCTGGTCGCGGCGAACCTGATCCTCGGCGCCCGACGTCGCGGCGCCGGCTTGGCCAGCGTCTTGGAGGGCCTCGCCGAGTCGGTGTCGGCCGACGTCCGAGCCAGGCGTCAGGTCGAGGCCGACCGCGCCAAACCCCGCGCTACCGCCCGCTGGGTGACCCTGATCAGCGCGTCGGCGCTCTCGATCCTCGCTGTGTCTGGCGATTACGTCGAGCCCTACTCCACTCCATTGGGGCAGATCATCCTGCTGCTGCTGCTTGCCGCCTACGTCGCCACCCTGGTGTGGATGCGCCAGATGGCGATCGGCAAACCACTCCCCCGATTTCTGAGCGTCCGGTCGGTGACGTCATGACGACAGGGCTCCAAGTCGTGCTGCTGGCGGGCGGGTTGGTGGGGCTTGGCCTCGCGCWCATAGTCGCACGCCTGATTCCCGCCCAACCTGACCTTGCGGATGCCCTCGGACGCCTTGCCCCGTCGCGGCCTTCCGCAGTGGGTACGAGTCCGATGCCGACCACACGCCAAGAGCGCGTCGGCGTGTGGGCGATGCGGGTGTTGCCGTCGGGCCTTTGGACCCGTACGCCGCACCGCGAGCTCGCACTGCTCCGGATCTCTCTCGCACGCTTCTATGGCGAGAAGGTCACCTTTGCGGCCCTCGGCCTCGCGCTGGTTCCCATGCTGGCCGTCTTCTTCGATTTCCTCGGTCTGGGGCTGCCGTTCGCGCTGCCCGTCCTCGCGTCGGTCGGCCTTGCGGCCGTCATGTTCTTCCTGCCCAACTACAACGCCGTTGACGACGCCAAGAAGGCGAGGCTGGAGTTCCAGCGAGCGCTCGGCGCCTACATCGACCTGGTCGCGTTGGAGCGCAACAGTGGCTCCGGTGCCCGACAGGCAATGGAGGCATCGGCGGAGATCGGGGACTCTTGGGTCTTCACCCGCCTCAGCGAGGAACTCACCCGATCCCGTTGGTCCGGCCTGCCCCCGTGGGACGCCCTCCACGCGTTGTCCGACGAACTCGGCCTTCCCGAGCTGGACGACTTCGCCGACATCATGCGGCTCTCGGGCGAGGAGGGCGCTTCGGTCTACGCCACCCTGCGCGCCCGATCCAGCGCCATGCGCGCCGCAATGCTCAACGACGAGCTCGCCGAGGCGAACGCCGTAGGCGAGCGCATGTCCATTCCCGGCTCCCTGCTGGGTGTGGTCTTCATGGCGCTGTTGGTGGCGCCCTCGCTGCTTCGGATGTTCGGCAACACCTGACAGACAACAACCATGGAGAGGAGGCACCGATGAGTCGGATTCTGACGCTGCTGATCACCGTGCGGCTGGCGCTCGACGTACGACGTGATCAACGCGCGCGTGGATCGGTCACGATCGAGCACGTGCTCTGGGCCGTCGCCGTGATCGCGATCGTCGCAATCGTCGTCGCCGCGGTACGGGCCTATGTCACGACGCAGGCCGGAAACATCCAGTAGGCGCGGTGATCGAGGCTCGGTGACGATCGAGCTGGTGATCCTGCTCCCTGCCCTGTTCGCGGTCCTCTTCGTGGGGATGCAGGCCGCGCTCTATCACCATGCCCGAAGCGTGGCGATTGCCGCCGCCCAGGAAGGCGCCAGGGTGGCCGGCGCCGAAGGCGGGCTGGAGTCGACGGGCATCTCGGCCGCCACCGCCTTCGTCCGCGAGGCGGGCGGGGACGACGTACTCGGCTCCTCGACTACCTCCGCCCACCGCTCGTCGACACGGGCGACCGTCGTCGTGACCGGGTACGCGCTCAGTGTGATCCCAGGTTGGCGACCGAAGATCGAGCAGAGCGCCAGCGTGCCCGTAGAACGGCTCACGTCGCCATGACGGGCCGCAACGACCTCGGCTCGGCCTCCGTGGAGGTCGCCGTCGGTGTGCCCGCCTTCGCCCTATTCATCGCCCTCATCATCCTCGGCGGTCGTACGGCGACCACCCACCAGGCCCTCGAGTCCGCCGCGGCGGACGCTGCGCGCTCCGCGTCCTTGGCACGCACGGCGTCTGCAGCCACCGAGGCAGCTCGTGAGGCGGCCGAGACAAGCATCGCCAACCAAGGACTCCCCTGCATGCACGTAGGGGTCACGGTGGACACCGAGGCCTTCACCCGTGCCGTTGGTCGCGATTCAACGGTCGACGTCACCGTCGAGTGCCGCCTGAAACTGTCGGACCTCAGCATCCCCGGCCTCCCAGGCAGCCGCCTCCTCCGGGAGTCGATGAGCAGCCCGCTGGACACGTGGCGAGAGCGCACCTCATGACGCGCCCCGACGAGCGGGGCTCGATCACCATCTGGATGGCCACGGCCAGCGCCGGGATGACCCTCATGGTCGGCCTGGCCGTCGACCTCGGCGGCCAGGTTCACGCACAACAGCGAGCCCACGACCTCGCGGCGCAAGCAGCCCGAGCCGGCGGGGAACAGGTGCAGGCAGCGCCTGCCATCGAGGGCGACTACGTCCGCATCGACGCGGCCGCCGCCAAGAACGCGGCTCAGGACTACCTGTCCGCCGCACATGCCGACGGCACCGTGGCCATCACCGGCGGCACCACGCTGTCCGTCCACGTCACCGACACCTACCAGCCGCGCTTCCTCGGCGTGCTCGGGATCGGCAACCTGAAAGTGAGCGGCGAGGCATCGGCTCGACTCGTGAGAAGTCTCGGAGGCACCGAACGATGAACATCCTCAAGACCCGACTTGCGGGTTTGATCGCGTCCCTCGCAATCCTGCTGATCGCCGTTGGCACGCCAGCAGTCCTGCTGGCGATCGACGCCGTACCTGGTCGCAGCGACGTGACTTGGGATCGCCTCATGGCGCCCGACGACGGCACGCTCGCATTGGTCATCATCAGCGCCGTCGCGTGGGTGGCCTGGGCCGTCATGCTGGTTTCGCTCATCGCGGAGTTGGTTGCCCGAGTGCGAGGCGTCCGCACGGTGCGCCTTCCCGGGCTCGCGTTGCCGCAGTTGGCGGCAGGACGGCTTGTCGCAGTGGCGGCGCTCCTGTTCATCAGCACACCCATCGCGTCCGAGTCGGTGAATGTGCCGGCTGCCGCCGCACTGCCGGTACAACCCGTGGCCGCGCTCGCCACCGCGGCCCAGCCACCATCTGCAACGTCGGCGATGACGCACACTGCAACTCCAGAACCGCGGCCGACGATTCAGTACACGGTGAAACGCGGCGACAGCCTGTGGCGGATCGCCCAGGAGCACCTCGGCGATGGCACACGCTTCCGCGAGATCGTGGCGCTCAACGAGCAGGCGTTGAACGGCGAACCCGACTTCATCGCGCCCGGACTCGTGCTCCGTCTTCCCGACGAACGCCCGGAGGGCGACCGGGGAGACGCGTACATCGTCCAGCATGGCGACACGCTCTCCGAGATCGCCGAATCCCAGCTTGGAGAGGCGGATCGGCATCCCGAGATCTTCGATGCGTCCCGTGCGACCGTCCAGCCGGACGGGGACCACCTCACCGATCCCGACCTGATCAGGCCCGGGTGGCGCCTCACCCTGCCCACCGAGGACCACACCCATCGAGGGGCGAGAACGCAGCATGGCGAATCCGACTCGAGGCGGCCGCCGGAGGTGACCGAGCCTCCCGAAGTCACGCACGAGGACTCCTCTGAGGACAGTGCCGTGACCGAGATGTCCGTGCAGCCGAGCAGCGACGAGGACCTCCCCGCCTGGGTCCTACCCGGACTTGCCGGAGCCAGCGCCGTCCTCGCAGGGTCACTGATGCTGGTGCTCCGCCAGCACCGGCGCACCCAACTGCGCTACCGCCGCCCCGGCCACGTCATCGTTCCCCCACCCAGCGAGCTGACGCCAATGGAGAAGAGCGTTCAGGCGTCCGGCTCGATCACAGCACCGCGGATCGAGGTCCTGGACCGAGCGCTCCGTCAGCTCGGAGAGAGCACACCTGGCACTCGCGTCGTCACAGCCACCCTCGGGAGCGCAGAAGTGGGCGTGGAACTCGCCACGCCGGCCGAACTCCCCGGCCGCTGGGCAGGCACCGGCACCTCCTGGAGCATCGCCCTCGCCGACGTCCCCGCTGACCAGCACGGATCGGCAGCCCCACATCCACTGCTCGTCAGCATCGGCATGGACGCCGACGGAGCCCTCGTCCTGGTCAACCTCGAAGAGGTTCATACCTCCGCTCTCACCGGGTCACTGGAGAAGACGACCGCGCTGGGCCGCCATATCGCAGCCGAGCTCGCTCTCAATCCCTGGTCAGCGCTCGTCGAGATCGACACCCTCGGGATCTGCGACGAACTGGCCGACATCGATCCGAGTCGCCTCCACCATCACGCAACTGATGACACGGCCTTCCTCGAACGCCTCACCGCTGATCTCGAGGCGGAGGACCCGACCATCGAGCCGGACCAGTTCCGGGCACTGATCAGCACGGCCGAAGCCGCCGACGTGGAAGCACTGCGCGAGGTCGCCAAGATCGTCACCGGCTACCGGGGCCGATCGGGTGCCGCCATCCTCACGATCGGTGCCGACGCCTCGCTCGGCGAAGTAGATCTCCATGTCAGTGAAACGGGACAGGTGACCGTCGAAACCCTCGGATTGCACCTGACCGCGGCAGGCCTGAGCGGCGAGGAGGCGCGGGCCTGCGCGACCCTCGTCGACATCACCCGAGACGCCACCGTCACGCCTGCCCCAGCGGACGAGTCGACTGAGTTCGCCGATGCGGGCGGAGCTCTCACGAACGCGATGACCCAACCGCGGCCGGCGGAAGGCCCGGCGGGAGAGCGATCTCTACTGCCCCAGGACACCGGCCTGTACGAGGCCCGCGCTGCGGCCGTCACCGAAGACATGCAGCGACTCGCACCGGTCGTGACCGCCGAGACCGAGCGCAAGGTGCTCGACTCTGATCCCCAGCTAGACGAGGACGTCGCCCGGTGGCAGGCGTCCCGGCTCATGGAGCCGAAGCTCACCCTGCTCGGGCCAGTCAGCGCCCGCACCCTCGGCGACAGCCGCAAGATGGCACATCGGCGACCCTTCTACGTCGAGCTCCTCGCGTTTCTCACGCTCCACCCCAATGGGGTCACGGCCAAAGAAATCAGCGAGGCGTTCGGGATCCAACCAGAACGGGCGCGAAAGGACGTGGGCATCGTCCGCGGGTGGCTCGGACCGGACCCACGCACCGGCAGACCGCACCTCCCTAACGCCCGACAAACCCACGCGGATGGCGTGCAGGGAAAGTACGTCGTACGCGGCGTTGCGTCCGACCTGGACCTGTTCCGCCGCCTCCGCACGCGCGGCCAAAGCCGCGGGGCGGCCGGGATCGAGGACCTGACGACTGCACTCACACTCGTGAGCGGCGAACCGTTCACCGACCTTCGCCCGGCTGGCTGGAGCTGGCTCCTCGAGGGCGAACGCCTGGACCACATCATGTCCTGCGCGATCGTCGACACCGCCCACATAGTCACGACCCACGCGCTGACCGCCGGCGACCTGGACCTGGCCCGCTTCGCCGCTGAGACGGCTTCGGACGCTGCGCCCTATGAGGAGATCGCTCAGCTCGATCTGGTGGCCGTCGACAAAGCCGCCGGCGAGGACGAGCGTGCGGAGGCCCGGCTGACCAATGGGGTGCTCAACCGGTCTGACGACAACCTCGGGCCCATCGACGTTCCCGATCGGTCAATCCACGTGATTCGACGACGGAAGTGGGACGGGCGCACGTCACGCACGGGATAGCCGACAGTGCGTGGTTGCGTCATCTCCTCTTGAGATCAGGGCAGCGCCACTACAGGGCAGGTGCCCCCGACCTTCTTGAGCCGGGCGAGTCCAAAGTCGACCGCGGCTGTCGTGTACCCGAGTTTGGGGTCGATGCTGTTGATCCTGTTCTGGAGTGATCCGCCACCCGACGCCAGCCCGCCCTGGAGGATGCAAGCCTGCTCGATAGCACGAGCCTCGCCACGCGACAGGCCTGAGGCCCCCGGAATGGGCTGCGGAACAAAGGATCGACCGGCTCTCGCATGTTGTGCCAGCCTGCGTTCAAAGTCGTTCGTGATGCCGACATAATCGGTGCCCTTGTAGACCACGTAGTTCTTCGGCCCGCCAGCGAGCTCAGGCGGGAGCTTGCCAACTCGACTGGGTAGTCCGTCAAGGACCTTCTTCTTGATCGATGCTGACAACGGCAGTCTTTCGGTGACGTCCCGGACGGCCTGCTCTGCGCGATCACCGCGCCTGGCGAACGTGGTCAGCAGTGAAGCCACCTTGGTCCCGTCGCCGGCGTACGGAATCAACGCCAAGGCTGCGAGACCCGCTGCGAGGAACTTCTGCTTCCAAAGGTTGAGGGCAAGGTCTCGGAAATCCCCATAGACAACGATCCCGCTCGCGATGTGCCCGCCGAGATACTCCGCGGACTCAATTTGCTCGACCCTGAGTCCTGCGTCCAGTGCGCACTCATCGCAATCGCCGTACTTCAGACCAGCCTCGCCCGCCGCGACGCGCTCGTCGCCCGTCAGGTCGTACGAGAGCGGATTCGACTGCCGCTCGTACTCCTCAAGGTCGTCATAGCTGTCCTCGTCAGGATTCGCCAAGGTGGGATCGGAGCCAAAGTCCAGTTCTTTGCCGTCGGGCAATCCGTCGTCGTCGGTATCAGCGCTCAACGGCTCCATGTCGAAGAAGTACTCGTCGCCATCGCCGATCCCGTCATCATCGGAGTCAGCCATTTGTGGATTGGACACCACGAACGCCACCGAAGGGCCAGGCCCCAGTGCGGCGACGTCGCCTGTTTCGACCCCGTCGGACAGGCCATCGGTATCGGTGTCCGACGTGTTGGGATCCGACCTCCCCGCGTAGGCTCTCGCGCCGTCCAGACCTTCGACTCGCGGGCCGGCCTCGTCGCCGTCAGTGAGACCATCATCGTCACTGTCCGGGTCGTTCGGGTCCGTGCGGTATTCGATGCCTGCCTGCGTCCGCCACGCCTCAGTCTCCGCCTGATCCGGAAGTCCGTCGTTATCGCTATCGAGCGTCACTCCTGGAAACTGGTCGACAGCTGGCGCCACTTTGGAAGGCGCGAACTTGACCAAGGCGAATCCGCCAAGCACAAGCAACAAGATGACGGTTACGGCAATCGAGAACCGGATCCAGCGCCGTTTCGCCTTCTTCTGGCGACGAAAGACCATCGTTGTTCGCAGCGGACCGTGACTTCGAGAAACTGGATCCCAACCCCGGCTCTCCCACTTCGCGACCACGCGATCAGCGCGCCAGCGCATTGCCCGCTCGGATCGAGTCTGGAAGCGTGGCGGATCGGCGTCGGTGTTACGGGACGTCGACTCACTCATCGGTCCCCCACGGGGTCGACAGATTGCATTTGGGCGGCCCCACCCAGGCTGCTTGCTCGATCATCACGCTCGGTCTCCCCCGTCTCCGACGGAAGTCTAGGAAGTTGCACTGACACAAGTAGGCAGAATGAGTGAGGCAGTCGGGTGAAGCGGCTCACCACTTCTGGCGGCGCCCAATGCGCACGTCGGCTCCAGGGCGATGATGGCTACGTCATCGCAGTCAGATCGCATGGCCGAGATGCTTGAAGATGTTGCGGAGCCGGCCCTTCGGACCGAGAGCAACAAGCTGGTTGCCGTTGCAATCGACCAGCTCGACGGCGAAGGTGAGCCTCTTGGCAGCGACACGAACCGTCGCGATGTCGTCCTTGAAGACCTCGGCGAATCCTGAGAAGTTGCGGCCCATGAACTGGAGTGCGAGCACACCCTGCGCGGGGTAGCTGTTGAGCACCCATGTTCCATCGAGCTTCCTTGAGAACCGGGAGCTCCTGAATTCCTGCCAGCCACCGTCGATGTAGCCGCCGGCGGTCGCTATGAGCGACGTGGGATCTGCATCGAGGGCAGGCTCATTACGGATGCCGCGCGACGCTGGCCGCGGATCTTCCAGTTCAGACCCTGCTTCAGAATCAGCATCTCCATCTGGAAGCGTTGCACCGTCAAGTCGGCCTCCAGGTGCGGCGTCCTCACTGATGTGGCTGCCGACGTCCTCGTACAACCTCCGAACCATCCCGCAGTCGTC